>NZ_JALKVM010000357.1:0-52078 GCF_057440575.1 Johannesbaptistia floridana | reverse complement strand
CAATTTTTAAGCGTTGAGCATTAATTCTTTAACTCATTACTCATTACTCATTACTTATTACTTAACCACCACAAGTAACTTTGGGTAAAGATGCAAGATCTGAGTCTAGTGTACCCTCCAGTCGTATCAGGACCTTCTTGAGAATCGGGAAGATCTTTAAAGCTTTCTTTTTCTCTTTCTATACGTGCGGCAACTTCTGCGGAAGTTAAGTTAGAATCGTAATTAGCATCTTTGGTATTTTGAGAACTCATAATTTTTGATTACCTCTTTGTTTGTATTTTCGTTTTTGTTTTGGTTCTTGTTTTGTGAATCAGTAGATTTTATTTTTCTATATTTGGAATAAAATCTGGACGCTCTTTATCTTTCCAACCCACTGGTCTTTTGGAGTTGTACCAAGCAATAGACCCTATTGTGGCTGCCGCTACAAAACCAATCCCCAATACTATAGTTGCTGTCCAAGGAAAGTGAGATGTACTGACACTGGGGTCAACTGTTAAGATTAAATTCGTTAAGTTCATAAGTTATTTTTCTGTTTCTACACTCTCAATAGTAGGTTATATATCATATAATTACATCTGTCTTTCGATAGAAAAATCTGACTTGAAAATGGTACTCATGTTTTAAAGCAAGTTTGTAAACATCTTTACTTAAGATAATTTATTTTCTAGAATTTCATCTGACTTTTGTTGTATTTTTTTTATAACTTTATTTCTGCCTTAGGTCTCATATTAAATATGTTAATTTGCTGTATTACGCGCTTCTTTGCGGTTCACACCCAACCTCTACTTTGCCAACAAATTATGTTTAAGATAAATTACTACCTATTTTTTTAACTTTATTAACTTATTTACTGTTTTTATATTAAATTTTATTTTCTCTAATTTTATCTAACTTTTGCTGCATTTTTTTAGATCTTTATTTCTGTTTAACTCATATCTTGCACCAAAACAAAAGTACAGAAATTGGCCGACAAGGGAGAATCAATTTTTAAGCGCGATCGCATTAATTCTCTTACTTCAAGACTCATTACTCATTACTCATTAATTGACTTTATATTTATATTTTGCTAAGAAAATTAATATTTTTCATCCCCCAATAGATATAAAATTAATTTATAGTTCAGCTCTGTATTCTGGTTTTAACAATTGAGCCCATTTACGATTATATGGATGTACTTGTTTGACTAATTTTTCTCCTTGATAAATATCTTTATCTTGATTAGCCCAGGCGAAAATAGAGCCAATGAGGTTATGAACATTGGTAAAACCAGCAGATTTCAATTTTCGGGCAAAAATACTTGATCTATAGCCCACAGAACAATAAACTACAATCAAATCATCTTTGGCTTGAGAGGGAAGTTTGGTGGCTATCACCTCATCAAGGGGAGTGTCTGGAGAAATATGGATGGCGTTAGGTAAATGACTAACAGCAAATTCTTCTGGTTGACGAGTATCAATCAGAGTCGGTTGAATCTCCGGGGAGGCTAACCAATTAGCTAGGGTTGCTGGGGTAATCTGATGGACGTCGGAATATTCCTGAGTAATTTTTTCGGTGATTTTAGCTAAATTTTGCTGATAATTCTGATGCTTGGGCAAAAAATAAGCTAAGTTAACTAAAAAAAAGAGATTAATTAAATTCCAGATCTGGGAAAGTTTTTTCAGTAAAAAATTCATATTACTGTAGTTAGTTCTTGAGGTGCTAAGTTAGAGTAAACTACTTCTCCATCGCGAAACCAGACGACGCGATTTGATAAACGCGCGACATCAGCTTCATGAGTTACCATAATTATAGTAATTCCTTGAGCATTGAGTTGGGAAAAAATATTCATTACTTCTTTAGTAGTTTGAGAATCAAGGGCCCCAGTAGGTTCATCGGCGAGTAATAATAAAGGTTGGTTAACAATCGCCCGGGCGATCGCCACTCTTTGCTGTTGCCCTCCTGAAAGTTGATTAGGCTTATTATACATTCTTTCTTGTAAGCCTACTTGAGTTAAAGCTTCTATGGCTCTATTTTTTCGCTCCCCCGGTTTAATTTGACCGTAAATCATCGGTAAAATCACGTTATCTAAAGCTGTTAATTGAGGTAACAGATGGAATTGCTGAAAGACAAAACCGATTTGCTGATTTCTAATTTTCGCTAATTCTAATTCCGGTAACTTGGCTACATCTACATTATTTAAATAGTATTTACCTTGACTAGGGCGATCTAAACAACCAATAATATTCATGATTGTAGACTTCCCTGAACCAGAAGACCCCATTATTGAGCAGTATTCGCCTTTATTGATGGTTAAATGAACTGATTTGAGAGCTTTTACGGCAGTATTACCACTTCCGTAGATTTTAGATACTTTTTCTAGCCTAATCATGATTTTAACTGTTACGTTTACCAATATTTTCTTTATTACTGAATTGTTAATTCAAGTCGAAAATGGGGAACTATTAAAGTAGTCGATGTTTTAATTTTAAGTGGTTTTATGAATCAAGCATCAGTTAGTTCCTCAAAAAACCTGCGCTCTTCATCTTCTAATTTATTTGACTCAGTACAAAAATGGTTAGAAAGTAAATATTGTGCTCCTTCTTTCGCAGGTTACATTCTTTTTGGCATCTCCTTGTCCTTTTTTGGAGTGGGAGTTAACACTATGTCAGGATGGGCTTACATCATCAGTGGCATGATTATAGCTTTAATACTTATATCAGCTTTTTTGTGCGTACGTAATTTAAAAAAACTAGAAATAGAGCGTTTAGCTATTCACCCAGTAAGTGTAGAACAAGAATTGAGTCTAGAATTAATTTTTAATAACAACAGTGATCAATTCAAACAATTTTTTCAAGTAGCTGATTTATTACCCACAGCAATGACTCAAGCAACAAAACAAAAGCGAGAAACATGGGCAACAATTAGGGAAATTAAACCTCAGTCTCAATATCACTATCCTTATTCAGTTACAGTTAAGCAACGTGGTATCTATTATTGGGATGAAATTATCTTACGTAGCGGCAATCCTATTGGTTTGTGTTGGTGCCGTCGCACTCATCATGTACCTGCTAGAGCTATAATTTATCCTATGATTTTAAATCTAACTCAATGTCCCATCATTGATAGCTTAGGAAAAGACGAAAGTTGGCAACGAGAGAGCGATCGCACTTTGCAAGCAGCTCAAGAAGGTATTACCAAAGCCTTGCGCCCCTATCGTTTTGGAGATCCCACCCGCCTAATTCACTGGCGCACTAGCGCTCGATTTAACGAGTTTAAGGTGCGTGAATTAGAAATTATTACTGGAGGTAAAGATATTGTAATTGCTTTGGATACTACAGACACTTGGAAAGCTAGAGATTTTGAAAAGGCAGTAACAGTAGCTGCTTCTCTCTATACCTATGCCACTAAGTTTCAAATGAATGTTAAAATATGGGCTAATAACATTGGTTTAGTTAGCGGTGTACAAAGAGTTTTAGAAGCTTTGGCGGCAGTAGAAGCAGATGAGGAGACTATAACTTTGCCTTCGGTTGGGTCTACACTTATTTGGCTTACTCAAAATCCAACTACTATCAATTCTTTGCCTAATTATAGTCATTGGTTGTTTTTTGCTAATGAGGAAGTAACCTCTCCAAAAACTACCAACTCTTCCTCCGGTTTCATAATAAATGGTCAAAATCCAGCCGAAATCCGTCAACAGTTACAAAGTACTGTAACTCAAAAAGTAACTCTTTAGTGCTATGAAAAACAACAAATGACTTTGCCATAATTTTTATATAACTGTTATTTTATGTTCCCATTGGGGAATGATCTATACTATAGGAAGCAAATAACTTATGAGGAGGATAACGGATAAGCAGATTAAAAACCGTATTTTTGCGAATAAATTAGTGTCATTGAGAAAAAAAGATGATAACCGAGATTTAGAGCATTTTTCCAATCAATCAATTTTAATGCTCTTAAAGTTGTTAAGAAAATTAACATAATACAACTTATTGTCATAGTAAAAAACATGCCCTAATCAACCCAGAGTTAATATGTTGTCTAATTAAAACTCTAACGGCAAATAATAGTAATTTAGATTATTTTTGGCATTAATCTCAGTCTATCTATATTGTTCAAACTGAAACTCCATATTTCATCAAATTTTTAGAGACTAATAGGACTTATGCAATCATCTACAGACGTAGCTAATATAAAATCGATTGCCGACAAATTGCAGGGACATAAACAATTAAAGCGGTTAAAAAAATTGATTAATTTTACCTGTACTAATAATTGGGAAAGCGATGTTAATATTTTGAATAAACTTGACTTGAAAAAATTACTAGAAGAGCTTTATCAAAAAAATTCTAGTTTAGAGGATCTTAGTGAATCTTTGTATCAATCGGTAGATCGTTTAAATCGTCAAACTGTTTACTCAGACTTAGCTAACTTGATCATTGCGAAAATAGGAGTACTTTACGAAGATTCTCAAAACTCTACTGAAGTGATTATGGTCAAGCCTTCAGTGAGAGATAAAATTTCTCAATCTGTGTTTAAGCAAATTGCTGGTAACTTAAATAAAGATTCACAGTTACCAAGAATAAAAAAACTAATCTTTTACCTAGTTAAAGATAAGTGGGAAAATGATGTGACTGTGATTGATTCCTATGATTTTCTAGAATTAACCATAGAATTGCGGGAGATGTACGATAACCTTGGCGATTTAACTAAAGCATTTAACGATATCGTAGCTACTCTCAATAGACAACATGTGTACTTAGCTGTTTCTCAAACCATTATAAATAATTTTCAAATATTATACAAAGAAGAATCAGATACTAACTTATTTTCAAAAAGTACAAATATTATTGATAAGCAAGAAATTGCTGAACTAAATTTAACCCCACAAGAGAAGTCAAAATCAAATCATAACGTGAGCAAAAATGGTTATCAAACTGCAATTCAAGAATTAGAATCAGACACAGTTATTCAAAGAGCTTCAGTAGCAGAAAGTCAAGAAAACCAGAAACAAGAAAACCAGAAACAAGAAAACCAGCAACAAGAAAACCAGCAACAAGAAAACCAGCAAGATAAAAAAAATAGCAAAAATGATAACTACACTCTCTTTGATTGGCGGTTAGATATCATGCAATATACTAATCCATTGCGGGTTAAAATACTGTTCTTTTCTGTTAACTATCATGTTTTTGAGAAAAATGAAAAAGACTGGTCAAAATTGAAATCTTGTACTTTAGAAGGTCTACTTTCAAAAACTTTAAATCGTTACCCGTCATTAAATGAGATAGAATCAAAAATGTATGAAGTCGCTAAAATTCTCCCAGAATCGGAACTTAATCAACAAACAGCAACGGTAATTATTAAATCACTAAGTTCTTTTTACCCTAATCAAGCAGAAGGCTAACCCTTAACCACAAAGCAAGCAATAAATAAGAGCATATTACCAAAAACATTAAACAATATGGATGTTAAAGAATTACTAAAAAAATATAGAGCGGGACAAACAGATTTTAGCGGGGTTATGTTACCTAACTCTAAACTAGAAGGAGCGGATTTAATTGGTGTGGTTTTTCGCGATGCCGATTTACATAATTCTAATTTAGTCTTTGCTTATTTGAATCGTGCTGACTTTACGGGTGCAAATTTAGAAAGTGGTAATCTAAGTGGTGCTAATCTTAACCAAGCTGATTTAAGTGGTATTAATCTACAAGGTGCCAATCTACACGGGGCAATTCTACAAAGAGCTAGTTTAAGAGATGCTAATCTAAGTTTAGCTAATTTACTAGATGCTAACTTGATTATGGCAGATCTTAGAGGAGTAGATCTAAGTGGAGCTAATTTAATCGGCGCTTGTTTAAGAGGAGCTAATTTAAGAAGGGAAAAACGCAAACAATTTGTTAATTTACGCGGCTCTTCTATGTGTAATACTGATTTACAAGGTACAGATCTCAGAGGAGCAGATTTAGTTAGGGTAAATTTGAGTGGTGCTAATCTCAAAGAAAGTAATCTGTTTGATGTTGATTTAAGAGAAGCAGATTTAACGGGAGTTAATCTCGAAGGGGCAATGCTTACCGAAGCTAATCTCATGGGTGCAAAGTTAGTAGGAGCTAATTTAAGCCACACTAAGTTAGCAAGAGCTAAATTAATTGAAGCAGATTTAACTGAAGTTAACCTGGAAGGGGCAAATTTCCCTGATTCTAAATTAATTCGGGCGAATTTGACAGGTGCTAATCTGAGTTTTGTACGGATGAGTAGAGCAGATTTAAGTCGTGCTAATTTAACAGGTGCTAATCTTACAGAAGCTCAGCTAATTGAAGTGTTTTGTGCTAGAACAAATTTCGCTAATGCTAATTTAACTAATGCTAATTTGTTGAGGGCAGAAATAAGTAGTGCCAATATGTTTAACGTAACCTGGAAAGGTGCTACCTTACCCGATGGAAAAGTACACGACTAAATGAGTAATGAGTAAGAAGTAATGAGTAATGAGTTAAAGACTCATTATTCATCCACCAGTAAATGAGTGGAAAAGAGGCAAGATCTGAGGTGTAGGGATGGGTTAAACCTTTACGAGACAAAGATTATAGAGAATTAACCATGAAGAACATTTTGCCCGCATAAGGGCGGTCACTTCCCGGATTTAAAATCCGGGAAGTGACCTAAAATTATTACATAAGTTCTGGTGCGAGTGATCTAACTATAAGCTAAGTAATTAGAGGCGAAAAAGAGTAGAAATGAAAGCAGCAATAGCTCTAGGAAGTAATATAGGACCATCGAGAGATATTCTAGAAACCGCTTTAGCACAATTGGCGAAAACTCCAGGAATAATATTAGTTTCTCATTCGAGTTGGTATAAAACTAAACCAATTGGTCCTCCTCAACCAGATTATGTAAACGGATGTGCAATACTAGATGTACAGCTAACACCATTAGATCTCCTTAACCAGTTGTTAGAGATTGAGGCTAAAGCAGGACGTAGGCGCGAACAAAGATGGGGACCAAGAACTTTAGATTTAGATTTACTATTATATGAAAATCTCATACTAGAAGCAGATGTCTTGACAATACCTCACCCGAGAATGTGCGAGAGGGCATTTGTGTTAGTCCCCCTAGCAGAAATAGCCGGAGATTGGATAGAACCAATTTCCAAAAAAGCGATCGCTACTCTCTTAGAACAGGTAAACTGTAAGGATATCTTAAAAATAACATAAGCTTAATCATTTATGATAACTAATTACGAACCTCCTCACTTAATCAAACAAAGGTTGAATTATCAGGGCCGTCTTTTTAGTTTTGAAGTGAATAAATTACGCCTTCCTAACCAAGTAGAAGCGGAACTAGAATGTATTCGCCATCCAGGAGGAGCTTTAGCCATACCATTAATGGCAGATGGACAACTAATCTTAGTCAAACAATATCGTTTTGCTGTAGCCACTCGTTTACTAGAATTTCCCGCGGGTACCGTAGAAGCCCACGAAGATCCCGCTGTAACTGTTAGGCGAGAAATCGAAGAAGAAACTGGTTATCGGGCCCACACTTGGCAGTATATCTCTAAGTTTCCCGTAGCACCAGGATATTCTGACGAATATATTCATACCTTTTTGGCGAAGGATTTAGAACAATTGACAGATCCACCAGAACAAGATCTAGATGAAGATATAGAAGTAGTGTTTATGACTCCTCAAAATTTAGAACAAGCAATTAGAGATGGAGAAGCGATAGACTCTAAATCAATTTCTAGTTTCTTTTTAGCTCGTCCTTTTTTATTTGACTTATGAGTGATTTAATGCTCTTTTGGCATCGCCGTGATTTACGCATAACTGACAATCTAGGGCTAAATTCGGCTTTAGAAGATAGTTCTAGGGTTGTCGGTTTTTTCTGCTTAGATCCTCAATTACTGCAACAAGATCAGGTAGCTCCTGCTAAAATAGCTTATTTAATCGGCTGTTTAGATGATTTAGCCCAACAATACTCACAACTGGGTGGAACCTGTTTATTTTTACAGGGCAACCCCTCTGAGTTAATTCCTCGTCTGGCTAAAAGTTTAGCAGCTAAGGGGGTATACTGGAATCTCGACGTAGAACCCTATTCCCAAACTAGAGACCAGCAAGTTAAAGAGCTTCTTAATCAAGACAAGATTGAAGTAAAAACCTTTTGGGATCAATTGTTACATCACCCCGGCTCAATTCTTACTCAGTCAGGAGATCCTTACAAAGTATACACTCCTTTTTGGAAAAACTGGTCAGAACAAACTAAGAAATCCCCGGAAATTTTCTCAGAATCTTTACAAAAGTTAACAGAAAGTGAACAAGAAAAGATTCAAGACCTAGTTTTAACTAAATTGCCTACATCTAAAGAATTAGGTCACGAATGGAGTTCTACTCTACTCCTAAAACCAGGCACCGCCGAGGCTGAAGCAAAACTAGCAGAGTTTTGTCAAGATAAAATTAATCAATATGAAGAAAATCGTAACTATCCTGGGGTAGATGGTACTTCTTGTTTAAGTGCCGCTCTCAAATTAGGAGCGATTAGTATTCGTCGCCTTTGGCAAGCAACTACTGAGTTGCTAGAATGTAGCAACAGTGAAGAACTCACTCAAAATATCGAAAGTTGGCAACAGGAATTATGCTGGCGAGAGTTTTATCAACACGCTATGTACTTTTTCCCTGAGTTGGCTGATAAACCCTATCGAGACTACTTCGTTGATTTTCCCTGGGAAAACAACGAGACCTATTTTCAAGCTTGGTGCCAAGGAAAAACAGGTTACCCGATAGTAGATGCCTCCATGCGTCAACTTAATGAAACGGGTTGGATGCACAACCGCTGCCGGATGATTGTAGCTAGTTTTTTGACCAAAGATCTGATTATTGATTGGCAATGGGGAGAAAAATATTTTATGCAAAACCTCTTTGATGGAGATTTGAGCGCTAATAATGGTGGTTGGCAATGGAGCGCTTCTTGTGGGTTAGATCCTAAACCTCTAAGAATTTTTAATCCCGCAAGTCAAGCCCAAAAATATGACCCTGAAGCAGAATATATCCGTCAATGGTTGCCGGAATTAAGTTCTATAGATACAGAATATTTAGTAACCGGGAAAATTAGTGCTGAAGAGCGCGATCGCTGTAACTATCCTCAGCCAATTGTTGATCATAAACAAAGACAAAAAGAATTTAAACGTCTTTATCAACTGCAAAAAGATAAGTAAGATTGCCAATAATAACGGGAGTAATTGTAACAATTTTTTAAGAATTTCTAATATTTTAACTTTTAATAAAAAAATAATCTTCTTGGAAAAAGTTGTATATAATTGAAGTTACTCGCGTCCGCTAAAGTTGAAAATTGAGTATAAAAAGCTCAATCTCCCCTAACCTAAGGAGTTCACTAATAATGAAAGTAAACGAATTACTGAGATTGTACGAAAAAGGAGAAAGAGATTTCTCTGGCGTAGACTTAAGAGGTGCAGATCTCAGTCAAGTTACCCTAATTTCCGTCAATTTGAGTAAAGCAAACTTAGTAGGAGTTAATTTCACTCGTGCCTTTTTAACTAAGTCCAATTTAAATGGTGCGAAACTTAATTGGGCTAATTTTAGCTTTGCCAAATTAAGTGAAGTCAAGTTAAATTATACTAAATTAACAAGAGCGAATTTTTATGGAGCTTTTATGGTAAGAGCTCAATTAGTCAAGGCCGAATTGAGTAACTCTAACCTTGCCCATGCTAATCTTAGGGGTGCCTATTTACAAGGAGCTTTTTTAGCTAACGCTAACTTGGAAGAAGTGAATTTACGAGACGCAAGTCTAGTTAAAGCCAACTTGAATTGGGCTAATCTTTACCAAGCAAAATTAATAGGGGCAAAAATTACTGGTGCTTCATTTCATGGCGCTAAAATACATAAATCCTGGGCCACAGAATTATCTAAAAATACTCGTGAAACTAAAGAACAATTACTACATCAAGATGAGGTGGTTTCTGTGATGTGGGAAAATTTTAACTCTCATGAGATATATGCCTAAGGCTGAGACTCCTGTTTTCCTTCTGCCTGCCTTACTTTTGGATTTGATCTCAAATCCACAGCAAACCAGCAAAAGCGATCGCCTAATTGCCAATTTATCAGGTATATGGTTAACTCCTCACTGAATTAGAGAAAAAAGAACGTATATATAATCTTACGGGAAATTGATAATATTCTAATAAAAGCCACACCAAGCCGAATAAGTGAGTTAAAAAAGTAAGGACAGTCCAGGCGATTGGTAACCAAGCTAAGTTACTACCTGGTAGGGGTGGAAATAAATAAGTAGCGCAACCAACAATCATGGTAGGTAAGATGACGAGTAACAATCCCAGGAATAAATAACTCCAACTGAAAGTTATTCCCTCAGGATTAATTCTCGTCCAACGTTGGCGATACCATTGCCAAGTAATCGGTAATTGACCATCGATTAGAGTCAATCTCTGGGTTTTTAAATCAGCTTTGAACAGATGCTGACACAGATTGCAGGCAAAAGTTTCCATTAAAGCTAAAGTATTGATTCTGCCACGGCGACACACAGGACAGAGATAGTCATGTTGGTAATCGAGAGAGGAATAATCTTGAGGAGACGTCATATTGAAAAAAATCTATACAGGTTAGGAATTAATTACTAGTGAGTAGTTATTTATTGATTTCTGCTTTAATTTTAGTATATATTTTTTAAAAATAAAAACTGTGGCCGATTATAGCCCTTTTTGTATTCATATAAATCTTGTAGGTTGGGTTGAGGCACGAAACCCAACAATTTACCGCTAAATAGGCCAACAGGCGAGAATCAATTTTAAAAATCCCCATCTATGCCGACCTCCTGCCTCCGTGCCTCGGTGCCTCGGTGCCTCCTTTTAAGGGGTTAGGATCAATTCTTTTACTCATTACTCATTACTCATTACTCATTACTTATTACTCAACCACCACCAGTAAATGAGTGATAAAGATGCAAGATCTGAGTTTAAGACGGTAGGGTGCGTTAATGAAGTGTAACGCACCGTTAATTCTCTCGTATTTATAGCAAATCTGTTTAATTTAGGACTAAAGAGCGGTTATCTCTCCAATAGCTTTAAATATATCTTCATCGGTTAATTTTTCTGAATTTCTCTCCATATTTAGATAAAATATTTTATTAATTCTATTGACTGTTTTTAAGGTGAAAACTAAAATGATTTTTGCGCTTTTATTATAAATCGTTGTAAGTCCTTATCTCCAGAACTTTGAGAGACAAATTTCTTCTCTTTCATGCAACCCGCTACCAGTTCTACATTCGGCACTTTAATCTGTCGTATACAATGGCTATTTGTAACAGACTGCTAAAATTAAATTAGGATCATTTACTAATTAAAACTGTACCAAATATGATACAGGTCTTAGTATAACCTAAATTAATCATTAAGAAATAGATATAAAAGAAAGAACGACATGGTAATTGACTTTTTGTATGGCACAGCATGGAAAGAAGATCTGACAGAAGATTGTGTTTTTCGAGCTTTAAAAGTAGGATACCGTGGTATTGATACGGCAAATCAGAGGAAACATTACTTTGAAGAGGCCGTTGGTCACGCACTAGAGTCTGCTTACTCAGAGCTAGGAATTTCCAGGACAGATTTATTTTTACAAACTAAATTCACTTATGCTAGAGGGCAGGATCATCGAAAACCCTACGATGAAAATGCTAGTCACAGAAAGCAGGTGTGGCAGAGTTGTGAAAGCTCGCTTAAGCATTTACATACTGATTATGTTGACTCGTACATATTACATGGACCCCATAACGATAAAGGATTGGATCATATAGATTGGGAAACTTGGGGTGCAATGGAAGAGCTGCATAAAGATAGTAAAGTCAAACACTTGGGCATATCCAATGTGAATTTAGAGCAACTGGTGGAACTTGTTGAGAAAGCGACGGTCAAACCATCATTTGTTCAAAATCGTTGCTTTGCAATAACTTACTGGGATAAGAATCTGAGAGAATTCTGTTCCCAAAATGGAATTAAGTATCAGGGCTTTTCGCTTTTAACGGCAAATAAGCAATATTTAGGGGGTGAAGTCGTTGAGCTAAAAGACAGAAATATCCCTAAACTTGGATTTACAGATGAGGGTTATAATCAAAATATTGGTAGTGTACCTAGTAGCCTTCAAAGTATCATTAGTGCCACAGGTAAAAATATCCAGCAAGTAATATTTAAATTCTCTCAACAAGTGGGAATGATTCCGATTACAGGAACTAGATCTGATTTACATCTGAAATCAAATTTAGAAATTAACGATTTTATCTTAAGCAGCAGTCAGTTAGAGACAATTGAAAATATAGCTTATCTGTAGTCAACTATAATTGCTGACGCTTTTGACTAATATTTGAGAGCAACTTAATCCCTTTATCATATCATGTCCGCTTATATACTTACAATTAAAACAGCACGGTCGCACGGTCGCACGGTCGCAGGGAGAAAGAGAGTTTTTAAGTATTTGCATCAATATCCTAAATGATAACTATAGCAATGACCAAATAGATGTTTACAGTTATCATGAAAAGCCCCCCTTGTTAAGCTATGCTTTATAAACATCTTTCTTAACATAAAACTTGACAAAAACACCAACTTGTAATTAAGTGCTTTTTCAGATTTTGTTTAAGAAAATAATGTATAAACAAATACATTATTTAGGAAATTAAGTAATTTTACTTAAAAATTTCTCCCTGCTCCCTGCTCCCTGCTCCCTGCTATACAAGGGTTTGAGAGTTGCTTATAAAGGATAGCTTGTTAAGGGGGGTTGGGGGGATCTGTAAATATAAATATTGTTAACACTACAACGCTCATTGCTATAATTAAACGGACTTGATATCACAAGGGATTGGTATGTCTAAATTCCTTTCATAGCTGGTTTTTTTGTATATTTTAAGACTATTTTCTTTTGATTAGGAGTTGATATTCATTTTATTTTACTAGACAGTCATGTTATTAATATCATACGAAAAGAGCCCTAACACTCTTAACTTGCATTTTTTACAATCCTTACTCAATAAGCGTTTCGCCGATATCCCCAAAAGTGCTAATTTCTTATGGAGCTAGTGGCGTACCGCTACGCGGATCCCTTCGGGATCGCGCCGCTAGTCAGGAGCTCAGATCTTGCATCTTTATCACTCATTTACTTGTGGTGGATGAATAATGAGTAATGAGTAATGAGTAATGAGTTAAAGAATTGATCCTAACCCCTTAAAAGGAGGCATGAGGCAGGAGGCAGGAGGTCGGCATAAATGGGGATTTTAAAAATTGATTCTCGCCTGTTGGCCTATTTAGTATTTTTGTATTTGCGTGCTTTGGTCTGAGTAACAGGTAATGAAATCCAAAAACCCTGATAAAATCGTATAAATGGAATTTATCTAAATATTTATTGATCGTCTAAGTCCTTTATATGCTAGAGTCTAGAGAACATATTTCCAGAGAACATAATAACCACCTAAATAAGATAATAAAGGTATAATACCACCCCAATACTTAACTTTTATATATGCTAGAGTCTAGAGAACATATTTCCTAAGAGAACATATACCACCACCGTAAATAATATAATAATATACCACCAACCATCATACCCACGCCCAACGCATAAATAAGGAAAGTATGGAAAGTATCCGTTTCCCATATTGGTTTCTGCCTTAGTTTCTCTGTTTTGTCTTTTTTCATTACTCCAGCCCACTCGTACCGCCATCTTTCGGTAGCTCTTATAATCTACTTTATTTAGTTTACCACCTTCTTCTAAATAAATTTGTTTTTGCACAGAAAAGCTATACTTATTGTTACTGTTTTCCTTATTGGTTTCTGCCTTGGTTTCTCTGTTTTATCTGTTTGCATTACTCCAGCCCACTCGTGCAGCCATCTTGTCGTATCGTATATAATCTATTTTATTTAGTTTACCACCTTCTTCTAAATAAATTCGTTTTTGCACAGAAAAGCCATATTTATTGTTACTGTATTGTAACCAGAGTTTATCAATAGTCTGTAACTCTTCCTTGGGGAAGTTTTTACAATCCTCTAGGCTTAAATATCCTTTTTCCCCTTTATCTCCTAGCTGAAGCATTAATCTGGTGGTTTCTTTGTCTGCTTCTTGCCATTGTTGATTAGCCAAAAATCTAACTAATTTCAGAAATTGAGAAGGTAGGGCTAAATACAGTTGAAAAATATCTACTCATTTCTTCTGAAATTTTTTTCATTTGATTAGCTAAATAGCCATAATGGATAATTTTTAGTAAGTTGACAATTAGGGACAAGGGGATAATTGAGACATAATTACTGTGTTTTCCCCCTTGATGATAAGTCGTTTAGTGCGCTACAAGAGAAAGTCTCGACAACTATTGTTTAGTAATGATATATTATTAATACCGAACAGGCTTGAACTCAACTATTTTTTCTTGCAACTTCTTATCCTTATCATTCTTTGATTTAACTTCAAAAACTAAATCTGGAACTACTTCTGCATAATTTTCTGTGGTGCGTTTCAATTTTTCTGCTTTGATAAAAGAAGCATCGGGAGCCCTCAAGTCAGAGTTTGGTAAAATAAAACCACCACTAGACCCAATTACTCTACCTAATTTTTTTGGTCTTACCCAGTTTCCTAAAAGACGGGCGATTTCTGTGGCTACTTCCTCTAATTCTAACCCTGAAGGACTCATAACTATAATATCTCCAGCAACTAATTCCATCCCGTATTCAGGATATTGAGATTGCAATTTTTCTAAGTCTGCGACAGTGAAACTCATAATTGGCTACTTCTGGTTATTTATTGTAAATTCAGTAGATGGAAAAGTTTTTCCCCCAGAGCGATCGCTAAAGCAATTTTAACTAAATAACTATTGAGTTATTTGATTTATCTAGACTCTTTCAGCCAATAATATAAGTAAAAATTATCATTTGCTTAGATTTATACTCAAGGTTAAAATAAGCATTAAAAGTATTAAAGAATAGTTTAATTTTGAATAATAATCATCCAAAAGTTCTGCTAACAGAATCAGAAACTTTACAAGAGACAATTGATTGTTTGAGGAATCATATTCCTTTAAAAACACAAGGTAAATTTACTGATTCAGATCTTTATCACATATTAGTTAAGGCTGCTAGTAACTGTGACAGCATTGAAAATACATCTAAAATTTTAAAAAAATCTCCTACAGTCAGAAATATTCGTCATCATCTTCAGAAAATTAATGATTTTAAAACACTAGAAAAACAAATTAATTCAGCTCTTTTAAGTAAAACTTTACCTCAAATAAAAAAAGGAAAATTAAGATTAGCTATCGACTTAAATCTCATCCCATATTATGGAGAACCTTCCTTTGAAGAAAAACCCTATATTTATAGAAGTCAAGCTAAATTAGGAACATGCTCTTTTTATTCTTATGCTACTGTATATGTAATTAAAAAAGATAAAAGGTTGACTTTAGCAATTTGTGCTATTCGACCAACTGATACAATGGTAGCAGTAATTAGCTACTTATTAGGTTATATTTTTCCACTTAAACTAAATTTTAAAACATTATATTTAGACAGAGATTTTTTCAGTATTGCAGTGATTCGTTGGCTGCAAGCTTTGAAAATACCTTTTATTATGCCAGCAATAAGGCGAGGTAAAACTGGTGGAATTAATCAATTTCTTCTAGGAGGAAAAAGTTATAAAACAAGTTATACAATGTCTAAAAATAAAGAAGATTTTGTCACTTTTGACTTGTGGATAGTTTGTAAGTATTTAAAGGGAAAAAGAAATAAAAAAGGAATCGAATATTTTGCTTATGTTGTCTATAAACCTTATGTAAGTTTAGATTATATTCATCAAAGTTATCGTCAACGCTTTGGGATTGAAAGTAGTTATAGAATTAAAAATATTTGTAGAATAAAGACAACTAACAAAAACCCGATTATTCGATTATTATTTATAGGTATTTCTTTTATTATAGTAAATATATGGATTAATCTGCTCTGGAAAAAAGTTAGCAAACCTCGCCGTGGTGGAAGATTAATTTATCATTCTCTTTTTACTTTTAAACAAATGTTGTCTTTTTTAAGCCATTCTATTGACCAAATTTACCAGATAGTAGATGGTATCTATTTACCTTCTGGTTAATAATTTCAGTAAACTAATAAGTTTTGTTTATCTATTATCGTTAATATTTTGTATTGAATCTTACCAAAGTTGTTGGCGATCGCTCTGGGGAAAAACTTTTCCATCTACTGAAATTTTCTGTCTTGTTTGAAAATAGGCTCAAGTGAGATATTGAGATTAATCAACAGCATAACTAATAAACTGGTCATGTAACTAGTCAAAGCTGCCCATAACCAACTATTACTATGAATATACCCAGCATAAATAGCTAAAGGCATAAACCCAAAGACAAAAGCTCCTAAAACCCCATTACGCAATATGGTAGCCTGTTTCAAACCAATAAAATAGGCTTCCAGCATAAACACAATAGACGTAACCGTAAGTAATGGTAATAACCACCAGGTATCTGCCTCCATCGCTAAACTAATTTCACGATGATTAGTAATAAATCCCAAAATAGTCCTAGGAAACAATATAGTTGTGAGAGCAAAACCGAGAGAAATCACTAGACTAGTGGCTATAGCCATTTTCAAGACGGGCATAATCAACTTTTCTTGACGATTACCTTGCAAATTACCAATCAGACTTTGAGTAGTCATTCCTACTCCTTGTATAGTAAATTGACTCAAAAGAGCAATTTGCAGCAGCACCCCATTAGCAGCTAAAGTTACTCTTCCCTGTGCTGCACTCAAATTAGTAAAGATAGCGTATACAGAAATTAATACTAAAAAACGAATCAAGAGGTTACCTTTGAGGGTGAGTAGGCTTTTGAAGGCTTGTTGCTCAAATACCTGATTAACAACCTTACTGAGAAGAGTAGGTTTGAGCATAGGTATTAAACCAAACAAGGCTACCACCAAGCCTAAATACTGACTTATTGCTGTAGCTAAACCTGCTCCTGTGCTACCCCATCCCCAGCGCCAGATAAATAAATAATCCAATAAAACATTAGAAAGATTAGCCACCAAAGATAAGCCGAGAATATAGCCTTTTTTCTCTCTTCCTAGAAACCAACCAATAAAAACAAAATTCAGTAAAACTGCGGGAGCACCCCAGATACGAGCGCGAAAATAATCAATTCCTGAGCTTTCAATCAATGGTGCCCCAGACAAGATGGTAAAGCCAATCTTCTCAATGGGATATTGCAGTAACAGTATGATTAAACCTAAGCCTAAAGCAATTACACTGCTACGTAAAATGGCGAGGAGAATTTCTTCTTCCTCTTCTGCTCCCACTGCCTGCGCCGTAATCGCTGTGGTGCCAGAGCGTAAAAATTTAAGCACACGATAGAGATAGTCAAATAAAATATTGCCTAAGACTACTCCCCCTAGGTAATCAATTACCTCTAAATGTCCCAAAAAGGCGCTATCAAACAATCCGGCTAATGGTACCATCATATTCGATAGCATACTGACAATGGTGAGTTGATAGAATCGTTTTACTAGTGAACTTTGTTCTGAGAAAAACCCCATAAATGTTAATTTAAAAGAGTAAATAACTGTTTAAGATACAATTTGAGTTGATCGCCTATCTATGCGATCGCTTTTAATCTAGCGCAAATAGTCTTCTAGCAACAAGTTATCTGATACTTAACCCAAAATAATAGTATTTTTGTACTAAATCAACTTAAGAAAAAGTTGATTTTGCGGTGCGACAAGAGCACCGCTACTTGGTGATGATATTATTTATCTGCTTCGGTGCTTTTTAGTAATCTTTTGCATTCCAGACATATTTTTCACAGGTAGCTTTAGCATCTTTTTCAGATTGTGTCTGAGGTTCGAGGAAGAGAGGGAGATCGCGGAGGCGATTACATCCAAATTCTAGAGCATTTTCCCAGCCTGCCAATAATATCCTATTATAATCGTCTTTCTTAACCCCCAACTTATTAATAGTATCACCAACAGTCTCACTAACAATATATTGACTATCGGGACTAAATTCCACAGAAAGAACTTTATTATCATGGCTATATATGTAGAGAAGATTTCCGTAGATATCCCATAACCTTACGGTATTATCTTCACTCCCACTGACAATATAGCGACTATCGGGACTAAATTCTACAGAATTGACCACACCATCATGGTTATAAGTGTGGAGAAGGTTTCCCTGGGTATCCCATAATCTTACTGTGTTATCTGCACTGCCACTGACAATATAGCGACCATCGGGACTAAACTTCACAGAATTGACCACACCATCATGGTTATAAGTGTGGAGAAGGTTTCCTTGGGTATCCCATAACCTTACGGTGTTGTCTTCACTATTACTGATAATATAGCGATTATCGGAACTCAACTCTACATAATCAACCACACTATCATGGTTATAAGTATACATCCGGTTGCTATTAATATCCAATAACTTAATCGTCTTGTCCCGACTATAACTAACAATATATTGACTATCAAGACTAAATTTCACAGAAATAACCCTATCATCATGCTTATAATTATGCAGAAGATTGCCCTGGGTATCCCATAAATTTATCGTATTATTTTTCCAACTTTTACTGAGAATATACTGACCATCGGGGCTAAATTCCACAGACGAAACATTATGATGTTCATAAGTATGGAGAAGATTTCCTTGAATATCCCATAGCCTGAGGGTATTTTCACTACCACTGACAATATACCGACCGTCGGGACTAAATTTCGCAGACCTGACATGACCATCATGTTCATAAATCTGGAGACGATTTCCTTGAGTATCCCATAGAAAGAGGGAACTTAGGAGATCTCCAATAACATACTGACTATCATGGCTGAATGCTACAGACCCAAGAGAATACTCACTATAAGAGGGATTAGAATAGAAAAAGTTGCCTTGGACATCCCAGAAGCTCATAATATTCCTAGAACCTAAATGGAAATTGCTACAGACACCCACTATATATTGATTATCAGGGCTTAACACCGCATAATTAAAAACATCACAACCAGTGTCGCCAATCCTCATATAAACAGGATTACTCGGGTTATCCCATAACTGGATGCTAAATGCAGGTCTGTCATCTAGCGTAACAATATAGTCTCCCTGGGAGCTAAATTGCACCTCAGACCAATGGTTTTCTCGACTATAAAAATAATCAGCATTTTCTTCTTGAGACTTATCCAGGGCGATTAATAACCTACGATGTACTTTAGGTAGCACAACTCCTAACTCATCTTGACTAATACCTACCGCTTCAATCGCTCCAATTAAGCTACTTGTAGGTGAATTAGCACTTGTCGCCTGTTCCTCGGCTCTTTTAGTTTGTATTTCCGTCTTTATCCATAAACTGGTAGAAATCGCTAAAGCCCCCACAATCGAACCAATCAACAATCTCCTATTCCTTATTCTCTGATTCCTACTTTTACTTATATATTCTTTTTGTAACTCTGTAGGAGCAGGTTCTAGCTTTTTCTTCTCTGTCTCCTTTAACCAATGCCGCGCCGTTTCTAAAGAGGCACCCCTTAACAATAAATCTCTACTTTTCCCCTTTTCTAGCCATTCTAAAGCCTTTTGAGACCATTTACTGTGATTTCTGACATGTTCTCTATCTGTGTCCAATCTCCTCACTAATTGATTAAAATGTAACCAATCGTCTCCTTCCCGGAAATCTATCCATTGCACTTTACTTATAACCGGATGTAAATCTTTATTTTCTACTTCCTTAATTAAGATAGTAATAAATCGCTTATTTAGTGTAAAGGCGTGTTCCACTTCATCGGTACAATAGGGAGAATTGATAGAATCAGGTGAGATAATAAACACAAAGTTATCACAAGCTTCGATTGCCTTCTGTTTCTGTTTTTGAAAATCTTCTTCTAATAGAATGCTTTCTTGGTCAAACCAGGTGATTTTTCCTAACTCCTGTAATCTGTCATTTAGTAGACGGGCAAAGTCGGCATCGGCGGGAGAATATGAGATAAAGACATCGTAGTGTGTAATCATGTGTGTATTTCTCCATCAATATTAATTACATTTACAACATAACACATACGTTTATGTAACTTTTGGTTTTGATGGAAGTGATACGCGCATCCGGTTATTAAATATCCTTTATAAAAAAGCAGGAAGCATGGGAGCACTGGAGCAGGGAGAGGGGAGCTTTCAGCGTTTCCCATAAGTAAACAAATAAAGGGGTTTTCTAAACCGGATTTGGTATGAATACGCCTTTAGGATCAACTAATTTTTAAGCGCGATCGCATTAATTCTTTAAGTCATTACCAATTACTTCAAGACTTCAAGACTTCAAGATTCATCCACCAGTAAATGAGTGGAAAAGATGCTTTGATCTGAGTTTAGAAGCTTCTGTAGCTATAGCATATAATACTTTTACTCCCTACCTTTTGCTATAATTTCCCTTACCCTATATATAGGACGGTTTTGAGATTCGTGATAAGTCCGCATTAGTAATTCTGCTAATAAACCAAAACAGAATAATTGTAATCCAGTTAAAGTTAGAACAACTACTAAAATCAATAAAGGGCGATCGCCAATACTTTGACCTAATACCAGTTTCAAAAAGCTTAAATAACCCCCCAAACCAAAACCCACCAACAGCAAAAATAAACCTAAGAAGCCAAATACGTGCATAGGGCGAGTTAAAAAAGTCTTCATAAACCAAATAGTTAACAAATCCATCAATACCCGAAAAGTTCGCCCTAAACCATACTTACTTTTTCCGAAGCGACGGGCATGATGATTTACAGGTAACTCAGTAATTTTAGCCCCTTCAATAAAAGCTAAAGCTGGTAAAAAACGGTGTAACTCTCCATATAATTTCATATCTGCGACTAATTCTGCTCGATAAGCTTTCAGAGAGCATCCATAATCGTGTAGTTTAACTCCCGTTACTCTACTAATCAACCAATTGGCAATTTTAGAAGGAAGTAAACGCTTAATTTGATTATCCTGTCTATTTTTACGCCAACCACTCACCAGATCGTAACCTTCGGCTAACTTATCTAATAGCAAAGGTATATCTCGGGGGTCATTTTGTAAATCAGCATCGAGAGATATAATAACCTTACCCCTAGCGTAGTAAAAACCTGCTGCCATAGCTGGAGTTTGACCATAATTACGTCGCAGTAAGATAGCAATTAAATCATCGCGCTTCTCTGCTTCTTTTTTTAGTAGTTGTGTGCTTCCATCTTTTGAGCCATCATCAATACATATTATTTCATAAGTCCGCTTTATTTGCTCAAAACAAAGGGAGATCGCTTCTATTAAATGAGGAATACTGTCAACTTCGTTATAAATCGGCACAATCACCGAAACTTCTGGCTTTTCCTCTAAATTTAACTGTTTATCTCTAACAACTTTTTCAGATCCAATCATCGTTATTTTCACTCACACCTAATTTTTCTTTCATCACACCACACTCGCCATTACGCGACCAAAACCCCATAATCTCTCAGCATAAGCGCGACTAATAGCATCACCATTTACTTCTACTGATAAAGTATCTATAGCAATACCATTATGTCCCATTGCTTTACCAGAGCTATGAATATAGTAATTATTACCCAAATATAAAGCAACATGGTCAACTTTTGAGTTACCAAAGAAAATTAAATCACCCCTCTGTAATTCTGAAACAGTGATTTTCTTGGTAAATTCTGCTTGTTGATATGAATCTCTCGGTAGCCAAATCCCCACACTAGCGAAAGCTGCTTGAATTAAACCAGAACAATCATAATTAGGACCAATTGTACCACCCCAAAGATAATAGTTTTCTTTTTCCCTCGCCTCTTGTGTATAAGCGATTACTTGAGGAATCAAACTGACAATCTCCTCTCTGGAAAAATTAGTCCCTTGATAAACTGTATTTACTGTCTGTAGATATGACAACTCACTTGCTGGTAACCAGGCTTGATAATTGTCTTCTCGTAATTCTATGGCGATCGCCTCTTTTTTACTTTCCTTTGATTTAATTACCAAGTGTCTTCCCTTAGCTGCTTGAGTCGCTAAATTCTTACATTCGGCAGAATCGTATAAATCTAAATTGCGGCTACAATAATATTCTTTTTCTCTCAATTTAGGCATAAAAACTCATTGGACAATACTTAATAAAACCTTAAGAAATCAAAAGATTAATAAAGATTAGTTAATTTTTTCTGATAATTGTAAATAGATGTTGCAAAAACTTTAAAAACATCTAAATATAGTCTAAAACAAAATTAATAGCAGTTGCGCAAAAATCATATTAATACCATTAGGAGAAAATTAAATGAATCAACAAGAATCTGGATATCGGATGATGTGTACTTTAAAGTTTGGTGATATATACGGACAAATTATTGTTTGGCTAATAGTTATTTTCGTTTCTTTAGCTGCTACATTAGCACTATGGAGTAGTAGCAGACAAATTTATGCTCTAGCAACCTTAGCTTTAATTATAGTACTGTCTTTGCCTTTCTTACTATTTGCTTTTGTAACCACTTTACTTAATCACATTGAGTTTATTCCCGCAGAAGAAATGTCAGTTAATCGTAAAACAACATCTCGACAAATAGCCTCAAGAGGATCTTCTCAAGCTACAGCTTGAAAAGTTAGTAAATAATGGTAAACTAAATAAGCTACTATTTAACAAGTACCTGGCTAAAAGTAAGTACTAATGAGATATTTGGTAGTCTCTTAAGTTAAATTAAACCCAAGTCCGAGTAGTCAATTAGTAGTTTATTTTTACCATTTTCCCTTAAGGGGATTTAATTTTTATAAAAAAAATGTCTAAACTTGGCGATTTAAAAATAGAATTAGTAGGATTAAGAAATACTAAAGGAAATATAGTTTTAGCGTTGTTCTCAGATTCACAAGGCTATCCAGATAATCCTGAAGCTGCTGTAAGATCAGAAATATTGCCAATTAAAGATATTCCTATAACAATAACTATATCAGATCTTGCCTACGGAAACTACGCTGTTACTGTTTTCCATGATGAAAACGCTGATTCAGAATTAAATACTAATTTGTTAGGAATCCCTGAAGAAGGTATTGGCTTTTCCGGTAATCCCAAAATATGGAAAGGAGTACCAAAATACGAAAAGTCTAAATTCAATTTTAGCCCAGAGCAAGACAAAATTACAATCAAAGTGAAATATTTACTTTGATAGGCTTCTAGCTTGATTTTTAGTTAAAATAAAATAAAAACAAGAGAGATAAGTAATTAGTAATGGCAGCAGTCGAAGCAGAAAAACAAAAAATGGATGCCCCAAAACAAGGCTTACCAGTTACCATAATTACAGGTTTCCTAGGCAGTGGCAAAACAACTTTACTAAATCATATCCTAACTAATCAAGAAGGACTGAAAACAGCAGTATTAGTAAACGAGTTTGGGGAAATCGGGATTGATAATGAGTTGATTGTCAAAACAGAAGATGATTTAGTAGAATTAAACAACGGTTGTGTCTGCTGTACAATTAATAACGACTTAGTAGAAGCAGTATACAAGGTATTAGAACAATCAGAAAAAATTGACTATCTAGTAGTAGAAACTACCGGAATAGCAGATCCATTACCAGTAGCCTTGACTTTCCTAGGGACAGAGTTGAGAGATATGACTCGCCTAGATTCAATTATTACTATGGTAGATTGTGCTAACTTTAGCTTAGATTTGTTCAATTCCCAAGCAGCTTATAGTCAACTCACCTACGGAGATATAATTGTACTAAATAAAATAGATTTAGTAGATGAAGCAGATGTAGATAGTTTAGAGGTAAGAGTTAGAGATATTAAATCAAATGCAAGAATTCTACGCACAACTAAATCCCAAGTGCCTCTACCATTAATCTTAAGTGTAGGTTTATTCGACTCTGGGGAATACTATCAAAATAAAACAGAGGAAGATCACGATCATGACCACCACCATCATGATCACAACCACGACCATCATGATCATGAGCATCACGATCACGATCACGATCACCACCATCATTCCGATCACTTAGAAAATGATGGCTTCACTTCCATCTCCTTTAGCAGCGATCGCCCTTTATCTATCCGCAAATTTCAAAACTTCTTAGATAATCAATTGCCTACCCAAGTTTTCCGCGCCAAAGGAATCCTCTGGTTTGACGAAAGTCCTCACAGACATATCTTTCATCTAAGTGGTAAACGTTTCACCATCGAAGATGATCAGTGGAAAACCACACCGAAAAACCAACTAGTGTTAATCGGGCAAAATTTAGACAAAGAAACACTCACTCAACAACTGCAAGCCTGTTTATTAGATAGCTAATGCGTGTAGTAATTCAGCGAGTCAAATCCTCTCAAGTGATAGTTGCTAATCAAGTAATCGCCTCCATCGGCAGAGGTTTAAATATACTAGTGGGTATAGCAGTTAATGACACAGAAGCAGAAATTGAGTGGATGACTCGCAAGTGTCTAGATTTGAGATTATTTCCTGGTGAAGACAATGGGGAAGATAAATGGGAAAAATCAATAACTCAAATCCAGGGAGAATTACTAGTAGTGAGTCAATTTACCCTTTACGGCGATTGTCAAAAAGGACGTCGCCCTTCTTTTACTAATTCAGCTAAAGGAGAGATTGCCCAACAACTCTACGAAAAATTTGTCTACCTCTTAGGCAAAAGTGGCTTGAAAGTACAAACTGGACAGTTTGGAGCAAATATGCAAGTTAAGATCGAAAATGATGGTCCAGTCACTTTGATTTTGTCAAAAGAACATTAAATTTGTACAATATATTGAACATTTTATTGCAAAAAAACGAGATTTATGGCAAGATTATAAAGATTTTGTTAAAATTTTTGCATCTATTAAGAGAAAAGGAGCTAAATGACAAGCTTAGTTAAACACATAATTCAAGTGTAACTAAGTTGAGTCAAAGCATCCAAAAGATAAAAACTGTTTCTTTTCTAGATTGAAATAGTTTTCATGTATACAATCAAAAACTAAATATAGCTATAAAAGCAAAAAAACAAAACAATATTTAGTTATATATTGCCAAAAATTCTGAGAAAATAGTATTGAATATACCCGTAGATAAAATTATGGTAGAGTTGACATCAGCGTCACAAAAAATAAAAAAAGCCCAAGCAACTAAAACAGCAATCTTCGTAATAGGTGGAGCGGAAGATAAGGTTCACGGAAAAGAAATACTCCATAACTTCTGGTCAAATGCAGGAGGGGTAGAATCAGTAATAGGAATAATACCATCAGCATCAAGAGAACCATCAGTAACAGGAGATAGGTATCAGAAAATATTTGAAGAAATGGGCTCGAAACAAGTAAAAGTACTAGATATACGAGATCGCGCCCAGGGGGAAGATAAAGATTATCAAGAATATGTAGAAGAGTGTACAGGGGTATTCATGACGGGGGGAGACCAACTGCGTCTGTGTGGTTTACTAGCAGATACACCCCTAATGGAAAGACTGCGGCAAAGAGTACAACTAGGAGAAGTAACCTTAGCAGGAACAAGTGCAGGGGCAGCAGTAATGGGTCATCACATGATTGCCGGAGGCAGTAGTGGAGAATCGCCCAACCGCGCCTTAGTAGACTTAGCAATAGGATTAGGCATAATTCCAGAAGTAATTATAGATCAACACTTCCATAACCGCAATCGCATGGCCCGTTTATTAAGCGTAATAGCAAGTCATCCCGAACGCCTAGGAATAGGAATAGATGAGGACACCTGTGCAGTATTTGAACAAGATGGAACCATCAGAGTGATCGGCAAAGGAACCATCATGATAGTAGATGCCAGGAATATGTCCTATACAAACAAAGACACAGTGGAACCATCGGAACCATTGAGCTTACATAACCTGAAAGTTCATATACTATCCCATAGCGATCGCTACAATATACACTCTCATCAAACCTTACCTAAAACAGAAAACGTTTATCATGAACATTTAACCGAAAATTGAAACCAACAATTGAAAAAGAAAAGAAAATCGAGGTTAGACAAACAGAAAAGGTAGATATTGTTCCCCATCTATTCCTAGAAACTAAGCTCTGATAAAATAAAAAAATGTTCATGATGAACAGTTAAAAGATAGTTGAAAAAGAGAAACTATTGAGATTGGTAAATATTGCTTCTTAATTTAGACGTGGCAAAAAAAAATGAAGATTCTGAAAACCTTAACCCTTCGCGGCCCGAACTACTGGAGTATAAGACGTCACAAACTAATTGTGATGAGACTTGACTTAGAAGAACTAACAGAAAAATTCTCCAACGAGATACCAGGCTTCTACGAAGCCCTAGCAAAAATTATGCCAAGCTTAGAAGAACATTACTGCTCTCCAGGAGTGCGAGGAGGATTCTTCAAGCGAGTCAGAGAAGGAACTTTGATGGGGCATATAGTTGAGCACGTAGCTTTAGAACTACAAGAACTAGCAGGGATGCCAGTAGGATTCGGAAGAACCAGAGAAACATCGACACCGGGAGTGTATAACGTTGTTTTTGAATACGAATACGAACAAGCAGGAAGATATGCAGGAAGAGCAGCAGTCAGACTGTGTCAAGCTATCGTAGAAACAGGAACCTATCAAGAATCAGAA
This sequence comes from Johannesbaptistia floridana, assembly GCF_057440575.1. Lineage (NCBI taxonomy): Bacteria > Bacillati > Cyanobacteriota > Cyanophyceae > Chroococcales > Cyanothrichaceae > Johannesbaptistia > Johannesbaptistia floridana. The sequence goes on along the minus strand of NZ_JALKVM010000357.1, from coordinate 25,472 downwards.
CTAACTCAAGACATAGAAGATTTAAAAGACCTAAAAGCCAGCTCAGCCCAAGGACCTAGTACAGAATCAATCGTCAAAGAAGCAGAAGCGCGAAAAATCCCCTGGATGTCCTTAACCGCTAGATCAATGATTCAATTAGGTTATGGAGTAAATCAAAAAAAAGTACAAGCAACTCTAACCAATCAAACAGGAATACTAGGGGTAGAATTAGCCTGTGACAAAGAAGGAACAAAAGCAGAATTAGAAGAAGCAGGGATACCCGTACCCCGAGGCACAGTAATCCATTATTTAGATGAATTAGACGAGGCCATAGAAAGCGTAGGCGGTTACCCTATAGTGATTAAACCTCTAGATGGCAACCATGGCCGAGGCATTACCATCAATATAGATAATCGAGAAGCAGCAGAAGAAGCCTACGACTTAGCCAGCGCCGAATCAAAAACTAGATCAGTCATAGTAGAACGCTTTTACAAAGGCAGCGATCACCGGGTGCTAGTGATAAACGGCAAAGTAATAGCAGTGTCAGAACGTATTCCTGCCTACGTAGTAGGAGACGGAAATCTAACTATAGAAGAATTAGTAGAAAAAACCAACAAAGACCCCAAAAGAGGCGAGGGTCACGATAATATTTTAACCAAAATTAAAATTGATACCACAGCCATAAGAGTACTTCAGAAACAAAATTATCATCTAGATACTGTTTTGGCAAAAGGAGAAATAGCCTATTTAAGAGCAACAGCCAATCTCAGTACAGGAGGAATAGCTATTGATCGCACCGACCAAATCCATCCAGAAAATGTTTGGATCGCCCAAAGAGTAGCGAAGATAATTAACCTGGACATCGCCGGAATAGATATAGTAACACCAGATATAAGTAAACCCCTAAAAGAAGTAGACGGAGTCATAGTAGAAGTTAACGCCGCTCCCGGTTTCCGAATGCACGTAGCCCCCAGTCAAGGATTACCCCGTAATGTGGCAGGCGCGGTACTCGATATGCTATTTCCCCCAAATACCCCAACTCGCATCCCAATTCTAGCAGTGACGGGAACTAACGGGAAAACCACCACCAGTCGTCTTTTAGCTCATATATATCGCCAAACTCAACAGGTAGTAGGATTTACTACTACAGACGGTATATATATAGGAGAGTATCTAGTACAAAAAGGTGATACCACAGGTCCTCAAAGTGCCCAAGTAATTCTTAAAGACCCCACTGTAGAAGTAGCAGTGCTAGAAACAGCAAGAGGAGGGATTCTGCGCTCTGGATTAGCTTTCGATAGTTGTGATATAGGTGTTGTTTTAAATGTAGCAGCAGATCACCTGGGAATTGGCGATATCGACACCATAGAACAAATGGCTCAAGTGAAATCAGTAATAGCCGAAGCAGTTAACCCCAACGGTTACGCAGTTCTAAACGCCGACGATCCCCTAGTGTCAGCAATGGCCGAAAAGGTAAAAGGCAAAATAGCCTATTTTTCAATGAATCCAGAAAATACCATCATTCAAGATCATACCCGGCGTGGAGAATTAGCCACAGTATATGAAGAGGGTTACCTATCTATCTGGCACGAAGGCTCAACCCTACGCCTAGAAGCAGCAGCTAATATACCAGTAACTATGAGGGGAATGGCACCATTTATGATCGCCAATGCCTTAGCAGCGTCCGCCGCAGCCTACGCCCAAGGTGTAGATATAGAATTGATTCGTCAGGGATTGAGAACTTTTCAACCATCAGAAAATCAAACACCCGGTCGGATGAATTTATTTAGTCTCGGTGACTATCACGCCCTAGTAGACTACGCTCATAACCCGGCAGGATACGAAGCAGTAGGAGGCTTTGTGCAAAATTGGCCGGGGGATAAATTAGGAGTAGTAGGAGGTCCAGGAGATCGCCGCGATGAAGACCTGATTTTACTAGGACGTCTATCAGCAGAAATGTTTGACTATATAATAGTAAAAGAAGATATCGATAGAAGAGGTCGAAAACCAGAAGAAGTAGCTAACTTGATCATCGAAGGCATCAAACAAGTTAATCCCGACGCTCGCTATGAAATTATACTAGATGAAGTAAAAGCAATTAATACTGGTCTAGATATAGTTAAAAAAGATGGACTAGTGGTAGTTTTTCCAGAAAAAGTAAGTGAAGCAATTGATGTCATTAAACAACGCATAAAATAAAACTAAAAATATTCCCTAATCCTATGTTTCCTAGCCAAATAAAAAACTGGATCAACGGTCAAGAATACTCCGCCGCCAATGAAACCTGGTTTGATAAACTAGACCCAACTAATGGGCAAAAATTGTGTCAAGTAGCCAGATCCCAAAGGGCAGATATTGATAAAGCCGTAAACATAGCTAAACAAACTCAGCCCAGTTGGGCCTCCACTCCTCCAGTAAAAAGAGGCGAAATACTCCATAATATAGTAATTCAAATGAAAGCCCAACAGGAGGAAATAGCCTCTATAGTCGCTAAAGAAACAGGTAAATCCTACCAGGGAGCTTTTGGAGAAACCCGAGGAGCGATCTCCCTCGGGTTATTTTATGCTAGTGAAGGCCAAAGACTCTACGGCAAAACCACCACCAGTGGCGTAGTAAATAAATATGCTCTCACCATACGTCAACCCCTGGGGGTAGCCGCCTTGATTATTGCCGCCAATACCCCCATTGCTAATGTGGCTTGGAAAGTTTTTCCAGCCCTTATATGTGGTAATACAGCAGTACTTAAAGCTGCCGAAGATACCCCGGCTACAGCCTGGATTTTCGGTAAAATAGCCGCAGAAGCAGGATTACCCCCAGGAGTTCTCAACATTGTTCAAGGGTATGGAGAAGAAGCAGGTGCTCCCCTAGTTGCCCACCAAGATGTAAATGTAATTAGTTTTACCGGGTCTACAGAAGTAGGTCGTATAATTGAAAAAACCACAGCAGGAACTTTTAAACGACTTTCTCTAGAATTGGGGGGGAAAAATCCTCTAGTAGTTTGTGAAGATGCTGATTTAGAAAATGCTGTAAAATGGACAGTTTTGTCAGCTTTTAGCAACGCAGGTCAACGATGTGCCGCAGGAAGCCGTATTATTATCTTTGAAGCAGTTTATGATCAATTCCGGCAGCTATTACTAGAAAAAACCAAAATCCTCAAGATAGGACCAACTGATAGTGATGACTTAGGACCAGTAATTAATCAAAGTCAGTTAGATAACATGATAGAGGCAGTGAGTGCAGCTAGAGAAAATGGCGCTACTATCTTAAGAGGTGGCGATCGCCTTCAGGATCCTGAACATAGTCAAGGCTACTACATGGCTCCTACTATTTTAGAAAATGTTTCTCCTGAGGCGCCAATCTCTCAAACAGAATTATTTGGACCTATTGCTATTCTCTATCGAGTTGCTAACTTTGCTGAAGCTTTAGCTTTAGCGAATAATTCTCCCTACGGTTTAACAGCCTCCATTCATACTCGTAACCTACACCGCGCCGTTCGTTTTTGTGAACAGGTTCAAACAGGCGTAGCTGTAGTTAATGGGGGGACTTATGGCAGTGAACCTCACATGCCCTTCGGTGGTTTTAAACAGTCCGGTAACGGCACTCGCGAACCTGGTACAGAAGCCCTTGATGTATATTCAGAATTAAAGGATATTTATATTAATATTGATCCTAATCAACTTTGAAGTCTGACTCATTTATTTCTGTCACTATTTCTCAATGTATTGGATGAAATTAGGCGATCGCAAAACTCAAAAATTCTTTCAGGAGAACTTACTTAATAGGAAAACCATTATCTGGAGTGCAAGTATTACAGGCATGTCCATCTAAATCATACCAAAGTCGTTCATTAGGTAAATAAAAAAAGCCATCTTGAATACGAGGAGGAATAGGAAATCCATTTTCAGGGGTACAAGTATGACAAATTCCTCCATCTGGTGCAATCCATTGATTTACGTCATTATTCCAGTAAATCGCCCCTGTAGCCCTATAATGTTCTTCAGGATTATCAACAACAATGCGAACAAATTCGTTTTGTTGATTAAAAAGACATTTACCTGTTCGACCCGTACTCTCGATACGCCAAAAGACTTCGTTTTCAGCCGTTTCCAGAATGCTTACATCAGCCATAAAAGTATTATAGCGAGCAGTAACTTCATTCTTACACCAGCCAGGTCTTTGTTCTGGTAAATACTCTGCATTGGCTGGAAAGCATGGTACAAAAAGACTTAATAGTATAATACTTAACCGATTAGCTTTAAAAAAAGAATATAACATTTTTAATCGACTTGAGGAGGACATAAGCAATTTGGGAGTTTCTTCTCATTATATTCTTTTTTAGTGTAGAAATGAAGGCAAGTAGGCGATCGCTCTTTTGCCAAATCTTGGATAGACTCAGATATTGCATCTTTACCTAATGTTACTGGTGGTGGATGAATTATGAGTAATGAGTAATGAGTAATGAGTAACGAGTAAGAAGTCTTGAAGTCTTGAAGTACTAAGCAAGAAGTTTTGAAGTAAGAAGTCTTGAAGTTTTGAAGTAATGAGTTAAAGAATTAATGCTAAACGCTTAAAATTTGATTCTCGCCTGTTGGCCAATTTCTGTACTTTTGTACTTGCGTGCAAGATATGGATAGAGATGAGCAAAATTTATAAGTATATACTTTAAACGTTGCCACCCACAAATTAATATGATATAGCGTTTATCGGACTCATGAGGTACATAAAACACCAGCATAGCAGCATAGCTGCCTCCTGCCTCGGTGCCTCAAAGCGATAACCTCTGTACCTCACCAGTATAAGAATTGCTATATTTTTCATCTATAATTATTTTAAAAAAGATAAGTTGATGAATACTCCAGCTCATATTATTATTAATACAGTCTGCTTAGCAAGACAAGACAATCCTAGTATTTTGCTTCCAGTAGTAATAGGAGCAATATTACCAGACTTTCCTATTTTTGTGTTTTATTTCTTAGAAAAAGTAATTAACAAAACACCAGAAAAATATATTTGGCAAAAACAATATTATCAAGTAGGTTGGCAGAATTTTATTGATATATTTAATTCTCTACCTCTTATTTTAATAAGTTTAATTATAGCCATTTGGTTTAATTATCAAATAGGTATATTGTTTTTCCTCAGTATGTTATTACACATACTAGGAGATTTACCACTTCATCATGATGATGCCCATCGCCATTTTTTTCCCCTATCTAACTGGCGATTTTTCAGCCCGGTTTCTTATTGGGATCCTAGATATTATGGTCATATTGTTACTAAGATAGAGATTTTAGTCACAATTATTAGCTGTTTATGCTTATTTTTTTCTTATCATTCTCTAATCGGGAAATTTTCCCTAGGATTAGTGGGTTTTTCTTATTTAGCTTATTTTTTGTATGTGTTTACTGTTTGGCAAGATTTGTAAATGTTTTAAGGTATGGCTTGCTGAAAAAGTAAGTTTTGGTGAGGAGAAAGGCAGGAAGCAGCTATGCTGAAGGCAGAAGGTAATAATGATTTATGAATTTTTGAGTAATTAAAGTAAAAAATGCACTCTTTTTAGCATAATACATTCAAAAACTTTGCACTTTTCGCAAGGGAAAACCGGCTCAAACCTATATCCAGTCATAGTTTTATATTTATTCAGCAAGCCCTAAGTATTAATCAGGAGTTGATTTTGCTAACTTGTGCAAACTCAAGCTACTCAAAATCAGATAAATAACCCCAAAAGCCATTAAGGCAATATCAAAAGCGTAAAAATCAATTATCTTGCCAATAACAGGGGAAATAAGCACAAAACACAAGTGAAAAACAAAGCTATTGATAGATATAACTGTAGCTCTAATATCTGAGTTAATATGTTGATTGAGATGATTGAGAATCAAAGGACTTTTTAAACCTCTAGCTATATAAATAGTAGTAATAAAAATAATTCCCCAAATTTCTGTAATCAAAGCTAAACTCAAATAAGATAACCCGATTAAACCAGCTAAGAGCCAAAAAGCCCTTTTACTACCTAAAAAGTTTTCTAAAAAAGCAGAGAAAACAGCAGTAAAACTCATCACTAAATGGAAAAAAGCCCAGGTAATACCAAAAGCACTTAGGGGCATTTCTACTAATTGGAGATACTCCTGTGATAACCAAACAATTAAAAAAGTAGCTGTTGAAGTTAAACCGCTAAAAAAAATCAACCATTTGATAGTTGAATGTTTAAATAAAGCAAAAATAGTAATGTTTTTGAGTTGTTTTAGTTTATTGGTTTCCAAAGAAGGTAGAGTGCGCTTAGGCTCAACTAGAGTAGTAGCTATTAGAGAATAAATAATAATACAGAGAGTTTGGAGATAAAAAGGGTAAACTAAATTAAGAGAAGCGATCGCACCCCCAATCAAACCACAAATAGCTTCAGTGATTCCGGCAATAGCTACTAATTTGCCTTCTAATTGACGATACTGGTTTTCCTGTTTTAACTCAAGAAGAGTATCATAGGCGATCGCACTATCTGCCCCTGAAATTAAACTCCCCGCTAAACCTGTAGCAATTTCTGCGATGGCAAACCAAGTAAAAGAGCTAGTAACACAATAGATTAACCAAGAGCAACTCCAAATAACACCCCCAGCTACCAAAGAAGTTTTTCTACCGAAAACATCAGCAAAATAACCCGAAGGTATTTCTCCTAGAAGAATAGACAAAGATAAAATAGTCTTGAGAGCAATTCCTTGAGATAAACTTAACCCATGATGCTCATAAAACAGAATAATAGTAGGAATAGGAAACCAAGCAAATGCTAATCCACGCAAAAGGTATAGTTTGCCAATATTTGATTTGATTGTCATAGGGAGGTACAACTATTTTTGGTTTCCCTTGTAAGTCTATACAAATTTAGCAGAAGAATAAGTAATATTTGCCGCCTTCATACGATTTAAAGCCTCTGTGAGGCGATCGCCATCAGCAATCAGACTAATTCTAATATAGCCCTCGCCTCCTGTGCCGAAAGCGTTACCTGGAGTTACAACTACCCCAGTTTTTTGCAATAAATTAAGGGCAAAATCAGTAGAATCAATTCCTGGAGGAGTGGGAATCCATAGATACATAGTTGCCTTGGTTTTGGGTATTTGCCAGCCTAATTCCCCTAAACCTGAGATGAGTAGATCCCGGCGATCGCGATAGCGTTTTTGGACTTGTTGAATATAAACTTCTGGTAGTTGTAAAGCCGTTTCCGCTGCTGTTTGAATCACACTAAAAATACCGTAGTCTAAATTAGTTTTCAGGGTGCGTAAACCTTGAATAATATCAGAATTACCTACCACAAAACCTACACGCCAACCTGCCATACTATAGGTTTTCGAGAGAGTATGAAATTCTACACCAATATCTTTAGCACCAGGAATTTCTAGTAAACTTGTAGGTTGATAGCCATCGAAGGCCAACTCAGCGTAACATAAGTCATGAACTAATAATATTTGGTAGTGACGAGCAAAGGCCACAATTTCCTCAAAAAACTCCCGAGGTGCTGTAGCGGTGGTGGGGTTATTAGGATAATTAAAATAGAGAATTTTCGCCTGTTGGGCTACTTTTTCAGGAATACTAGTTACATCTATTAACCAGTTATTTTCTGGTTTAACAATCAGTTGATGAATTTTACCTCCTGCAATCAAAGGTCCCCGAAAATGGGCCGGATAAGCTGGACTAGGAACTAAAACTAGGTCTCCAGGATTAACATAAGCTAAAGCTAAATGGGTTAGTCCTTCTTTTGAACCTAATAGAGGTAAAGCTTCATTATTGGGATTTAGTTCCACTTGATAACAACGCTTATACCAGTTAGTAATCGCCTTACGAAAATTAGCCGTACCTTCAAAAGGTGGATAGCCATGGTTTTTTGGCTCACCGAAGGCGGCGATCGCTGCGTCTATGACTGGTTGTGGGGCACTTCCGTCTGGGTTGCCCATCCCTAAATCTATTAAATCAATACCCTGTTTGCGGGCACTCTCTTTTAATTCATCAAGACGAGCGAATACATAGGGCGGTAAACTACTTAAACGGTCAGCGCGGCTAATCCAACTGAAACTCATGAGTCAATTTATAATCGAGTTAATAAGTCTAGCCTTTTATTGTAGCTTTTTTTTTCTATTTTTACTCATGTTTAACTGCCCACACTTTGATCCAAGTGCAGGCAGTATATCTCTAAAAGTGACTAATAATTGCTTGGGCAAATTCAGAACATTTTAGAGGAGGATCTACGGGAGGTTCCATCATTCTTGCCAAGTCATAGGTAACTTCCCCATTGGCAATAGCTTCTCCAATTCCTTTTTTGATTAGTTCAGCCGCTTCTGTCCATTGCATAAACTCCAACATCATTACTCCCGATAAAATTACAGATCCTGGGTTTATTCTGTCTAAACCTGCGTGTTTAGGTGCAGTACCGTGGGTTGCTTCAAAAATTGCGCAATTATCCCCAATATTCGCTCCAGGTCCCATTCCTAACCCTCCTACTACGGCAGCGGCGGCATCGGAGATATAGTCACCATTGAGATTCATGGTGGCTAGTATAGAATATTCTGCTGGACGAGTTTGGATTTGTTGAAAGATACTATCGGCGATGCGATCGTTTACCATTACTTTGTCTTTCCATTTCCCTTCCCCATGGCTGGACCAAATACTCTCTAAAACAGCTTTTACCTCTTCACAGATTTCTGTTTTTTTCTCTGGGGTTAAAGCATCATAACCTGGCTCAACTTTTCGGGCATTTCCTTCTATAGACAAATCAGGGTTACTCTCTTTGTTACTGAGTATCCAAGACTCTCTTTCTGTGACACAAAATTCGCGAAATTCGGTACAAGCTAACTCGTAACCCCAATCCCGAAAAGCTCCTTCTGTATACTTCATAATGTTACCTTTGTGTACCAACGTTACCATTTGTTTGGCCTTTGGTAGACGTAATGCGTGTTGAATTGCACGACGAACTAAACGTTGTGTACCAGTTTTACTGATAGGTTTAATACCAATCCCGGAATCTAGGCGTATTTGCTTTTTACCATGTTCTGGGGTTGCCGGGATTAGTTCTTCATTGAGAAGTTTAATTAACTTTTGAGCGATTTCGTTATCTTTGGGCCATTCAATGCCTAAATATATATCTTCTGTATTCTCCCTATAGATAATTACATCTAATTTTTCTGGATATTTATGGGGGGAGGGGGTACCAGGATAATAACGGCATGGTCTTACACAGGCGTAGAGGTCGTTGATTTGACGTAAAGCTACGTTAAGAGAACGAATCCCCCCACCTACTGGAGTTGTTAAAGGTCCTTTGATAGCGATGCCGTAGGTTTTAATCGCTTTTAGGGTGTCTTCTGGTAGATATTGATAGGTACCATAGATATCACAGGCTTCATCACCAGCATAAATTTTGAACCAATTAATTTTACGTTTATCTCCGTAGGCTGTTTTCACTGCGGCATTAATTACCGCTTCTGTGGCAGGCCAAATATCTACACCCGTTCCATCACCCCGAATAAAGGGGATAATTGGATCATCTGGGACAATTGGTTGTCCATTAGTAAAAGTTATCGTTGAACCAGTCTCAGGAGGCGTTAATTTTTCGTACATGGGCATTTGCTTATTTTTCTAATCACTATATATTAATTTAGATAAGAGGATTTGTTAAGCTGTATTCTTTTACATATTTTTTTCTATATTTTCCATTTTGGTTATACAATCCTGTAATTTCATTCTTTCTATGTAAGGCCAACCGCCATTCTCTTCTATATTTTTAAGTAAACTGTATAGACTATGGCGTGTGTTTGGTAGAGATGGTTCAAATAATTGGCTCCGAATTTCTCTATGTAAGTTTTCTAAACTTCTCAGCAGAGATAGGAGTAGAACATTTTCTCCCTCACAATCTTTAGCTAGAAGCCATATTTCCTCACTGATTTCTGCTAGTTTTTTTTCTAGTTGTTCATTATCCATATATCTTATGCTTATTTACAATATCAGGAATTATAAGTTTTCAATCTTAGTTTAGCTAACTTTTATCTGTGGGTATTGATCTTTGATTTAATACTAGGATACTTTTGGCTTTTTTGTTTTTGGCGATCGCCCCTTATCTCAGATCTTGCATCTTTATCAAAAGTTACTGGTTGTGGTTGAGTAATGAGTAATGAGTAATGAGTAATGAGTAAGAGAATTGATGTTAAACCTCTAGGATACAAAGATTATAGAGAATTAACCATAAAGAACATTTTTCCTTAAAAATTAGTACATAAGTTCTGGTGGAAGATATGAGTTATGGAAAGGTCTCACAAAGTTAGATTTTTTACTGAACTTTTTCTTTCCTTTGCTATATAATTTTAAAACTAAATTATTTTTTAGGGTTAAACTTAGATTCAAACCTCAATTTTTTTTAAGGAAATAAAATATGTCTCATATCAATGGAACCATGATGCAATACTTTCATTGGTACGTTTCAGACGATGGCAAATTTTGGCAAGAAGTAGCTAATAATGCTACTGATTTAGCTAAAGTAGGTATAACTGCTTTATGGTTGCCTCCTGCTTATAAAGGTCATGGTGGAAAAAGTGATGTAGGCTACGGTGTGTATGATATGTTCGACTTAGGAGAATTTGACCAAAAAGCTTCAATCAGAACTAAATATGGCACTAAAGATGAATATTTAAACGCTATTAAAGCTTTACATAGTAATCAAATCCAGGTTTATGGTGATGCGGTGTTTAACCATAAAATTGGCGGAGATGCCACTGAAGAAACCAAAGCCACTCCCTATCCTCAAGATGATCGCCTACATCCATACGGTGGATTACAAGATGTTAAAGTATATACTCATTACTATTTTCCCGGACGAAAAGGGAAATACTCTAACTTTGAATGGCATTGGTGGCATTTTGACGCCGTAGACTATAACGACTATGAACCAGATAGACGCAATACAATTTATCTTTTAGAAGGAAAGAAATTTGATGACTATGTAGCCTTAGAAAAAGGGAACTTTGCTTACTTAATGGGGGCAGATTTAGACTTTCAAAACGAAGAAGTCAGAAAACAACTGGAAGATTGGACGAAATGGTATCTTGATTTGACAGGAGTTGATGGTTTTCGTCTAGATGCTATCAAACATATTTCTGCTTGGTACTTCCCGGAATGGGTGGATATGATCGAGAAACATACAGGTAAAGAAATGTTTGTAGTAGGTGAGTATTGGGATCCTAGTATTCACACACTACACTGGTACTTAGACTCTATGGGCGATCGCATGTCCCTGTTTGACGTAACCTTACACTATAATTTTCACTACGCCAGTAAATCTTGGGGTAACTACGACATGAGAAAGATTCTCCATGATACCCTGATGCAACAGAGGCCCTATCAAGCGGTAACCATTGTAGAAAATCATGATTCTCAACCTCTACAGGCTTTAGAATCGGTAGTTGAACCTTGGTTTAAACCTCTAGCTTATGCAATTATCCTGTTGAGGGCGGAGGGGTATCCCTGTATTTTCTATGCCGATTACTATGGAGCTGACTACGAAGATTACGGAAAAGATGGTAATCGCTATCATATTTACATGCCATCTCACCGTTGGATTATTGATAAATTACTCTATGCTCGAATAAATTACGCCTATGGTCCTCAATACGATTACTTTGACCATTGGAATCGAATCGGTTGGACTCGTCTAGGAAATGCAGAACACCCCAAAGCCATGGCGGTTCTACTCAGTGACGGTCCAGAAGGTAGTAAATGGATGGAAGTGGGTAAACCGAATACCAAGTTTATCGATCTCACCGAACACATAACTGAACCTATTTACACCAATGACCACGGTTGGGGTGAGTTTTACTGTAAAGGTGGCTCAGTTTCAGTCTGGGTTGAAGAGTAGACTACAATTATCCTAGAACTAATCTAGCAGAAATTAGCTAGATTATGTCTTACAACCAGGATTATTAATTTAATCCAGCTTCAATACTATTCATCGCCCGGATATAGGCGGGGTCATCTGGTTGTACTTGTCTTTCTTCGGTGCCATTCTCCTGATAAATTGCTTTTTTAGCATTGTCAGCGATAATGGCATTGACAATTAATTCCATTGATTCAGGTTTATCTAGATTATTAAGGGCTTCTGCGTATTTACGACTATGACTTGGTCTGACTGATTCTTGACAGTAGTTAGACAATTCACGACTTTGGGTCATCACTTCAAAAGCAAAGGTTTTTTCTTCCTCACCACCATACAAAGACATATAGAGAAGATTAATCATTGAAGAATCATGAGGTTGAATACCATATTTGGCTTTGATTTGGGGCCAATATTTCAAGGCTTTTAAACCTTCTAGACTTCCTGTACTTAAACCATAACCTCGATAAGCTTCTTCAAATTCTTCTATATGAAAAGGACAACGATGAGAATCGCGCATCAAATAGGCTAAAACTTGACCTGCTTGGAAATTCCGCGTTGGTTTTCCTGTGATAGGCTGCATCATACTACCCCGTACATCAGCAACTATTGCTGTTAATTGAGAAAAAGTGTGGTCTCTGACTTTTTCCATATTGCCGCCGCGATTGAGGGTGGCTTCAATTCTGGGAACACCATAGCCTAATTCAGTGAGGGCAATAGATTGATTAAAGTATAGTTGAGCGCGATCGCTCCTCAGTATCGATACAGTAGCTGCTTGGTCTAAACACTGATCTAATAGTAGTGTTAATACTGTGGGTAACACTCCTGGATTTTCTGCGTGATATGTGTAGACAAAACCTGCAAATATAGACGCCATGTTTTTCGCCGCTTTGATATATTGTGCCTCTACATTGTGAATTCCTGGGGCCACTTGTATATTCAATGATATTTTGTCTATCATATAAGCTCCCAACAGCGCTGTTAAAGCATTTGGATGACAAAAATTAGCTGTAAAGCTATCTACTGGGTCTCTCAAGGCTCCATGTCTGTGAAATCCTGAGAAAAATGCTAAATTCGGGTATTTTTCACACAATATATAAGATTCGTTTGCTTCCTCATCGTGGTTAAAAGATCCTGCTAAACAGGCTAAAACTACTGTATCCCTTCTAAGTTCTTTTCGTATTTCACAAGCATCAGCTAAATCTTTTTCGATATGATTACTATTAGCACTTAAAATTACTAATTCGCAATTTTCTATCAAATATTCTAAAGTATTAGGAACTAATTTATTACCTTCTTGATGAACTGACACCCCCTGCATAATTTCTATATGTTCTTTGTCCATACCATTGAGAGCTTTTTGCTCAAAAGCCCCCAGTAACTCTCTACCTGGACGATTAGCTAACAGGAGGCGATCTCCCCCTCCTTGCATAGCCGCGTTGTATGCTAGGGAAGCCGGATACAACCCAATGCTATAAAAACCCACTTGAGAATTCATTAATTCATTAATCCGATTCTTGATTTCTTCTGGGTCTAAACTTTCTTTAAAAAAACTATTTTGCATTTTTTCTTATCCAGTTACAAAAAAGAACATATTTTTTCTCAGCAATGCTGCTTATCATTTAAGTTTTTGTTGTTAAACTACTATCTTTATCAACAAAAACCTTACTGTTGCTTGATTATTCTTAATTAGAGTAACTTTTTATTGTACATAATTAATAAATTAATCATAATTTACAGTAAATTATACCATAAATGATAAAAATAAGATTATTACACTTAGAATGGGTCAGATGATTAATCAGGAATTAGCCTTGATTTCAGCTTTACAACAATCAAAGTTGATACGAACCGGAGAAATTACATGTTTAGAATTAGTAGAACTATATCTAGATCGTATTAACAAAATAGACAATCAACTAAATTGTTACTATACAGTGGCGGCAGAAATGTCTATAGCTGAAGCCAAAAAGAAAGATGAACAACTAATCAAAACCAAAAACAAAGAAGAATTACCTGCTTTATTTGGTGTACCAATATCAATCAAAGATCTTAATTCTGTAGCAGGATTACCCTGTTCTTATGGTAATGCAGCGTTAAAAGATAACCTATCTACCTACGATGACGGGATAGTAACTTTAATTAAAGAAAGTGGTATGATTATCCTCGGGAAAACTGCAACCTCTGAGTTAGGATCTTTACCCTATACAGAACCCCATGGATTTACCCCAACTCGTAATCCGTGGAACTTAGATTATACTCCAGGAGGCTCTAGTGGAGGGGCAGCAGCGTCGGTAGCAGCGAGATTATGTTCTCTAGCCCAGGGTTCAGATGGAGGGGGATCAATTCGCGGTCCTGCCTATTGTTGCGGTTTAGTGGGAATCAAGCCTTCTCGGGGACGTGTATCTAATGCCCCTGTAGGTGATTACCAAAGCGGGATCTCTACCAATGGTCCTTTAGGGCGTACCGTGGCCGATGCAGCCGCATTACTAGATGTAATGTCGGGTTATCTTACGGGAGATCCCTACTGGTTAGAACCCCCAGAGACATCTTTTTTAGAAGCTACTCGTCGTCAACCGCAAAAATTGCGTATCGCCTATAACTTTGGTGCCACAGCGATCGCGGAAGCTGTACCTATTTGTCAAGAACAGGTAACCAAAGTTGTAGATATATTAACAGATTTAGGGCAGTCTCCAACACAAGCTAGTCCTGATTTTAGTGGTATTGTAGAGCCTTTTACTAAAATTTGGCAGGCAGGACCAACGGCCGTCGGTATTCCTCAAGAAGCTTTAGGTCCATTTTGTAATTGGATGGCTAATCAAGCAGGTCCTGTGGGAGAATATTTACAGGCAGTCCATCAGCTACAAATAAAAGCCCGTGAAATTGTTGCTTTTTTTGATAACTTTGATGTGTTGATTTTACCTACTTATTTACATCCTCCTATCAAAGTAGGAGAGTGGGCAGATTTAACTCCAGAAGCAACTTTAGAGAAAATTACTCAGTGGATCGCTCCTTGTCCTCCGATAAATATAGCAGGTCTCCCGGCGATCGCCCTTCCTACTGGCTTAAGTGATCAAGGTTTACCCTTGGGTATCCAATTGATTGGAGGTCCTGGGGATGAGTTAACTCTGATTTCTCTGGCTTCTCAACTAGAAGAAGCTTTGAGATGGGATCATTTACCTCCAATTTTTTAACTATTTTCGGCGCCAACTTAATTTGGAGTGTAGCCAATAATTCCAAAAAGTAATGGCGCCAATGGCTAAAAAGTTTGCTAGGTACTTTCCTGCTGGTAGAGATTTAAAATTAAGGGGTGTATAAAGTATTTCTAGGATAACTGCCCCAAAAATTAACCCTGTTAAACAGACAAAATTAAATTTTAGTAGTCTCTTTAGTTTCGCCAATAACCCTGGTTGAGCTTTAGCGATATCGCGAAAAGTCCAAGCATCATTCCACCAGAAGTTGTTAATCACAGCTATTTCTGCCGAGAGAAACTTAATTATACTTAGGGGTAGATTTAGATTATAGACATCACTGAGAAAATAAAGAGCGGTCATATCTAAAAATACTCCACTAATTCCTACGATACAAAAACGCACAAAGCGAATTGATAGGGAAATACGCAGACGCAATAAATATTGGTAATATCTGAGATATTGCCCTATTTTTATATCTGTTTGTTCGGCTTCGGTAGTTAGGACATTGTAATCTACCTCGGCTATGTTAATTATTTCACCTCTGGCAATAACTTCGATGAGAATCGTCTGGCAGAAGGGAGACATAAGAAGGTTAGCGATCGCTTTTCTTTTGACTATAAAATAATTACTAAAGGGATCTCTTAGACGACTAATGATCTCTGGTAAGATAATCAAGCCTAATGTGCGAGTAAAATTTTGTTTAGATAAGTTTTTCTCTGGTGAGTAACTAGCTACGGCTAAATCTGCTTGGTTGTCGATCTTTTCCAGGAGTTTAACTAACATCGAGGGGGGATATTGTAAATCAGCAGGAATTACCCCTAAAATTTGACCTTTAGCGATTTGCCAACCTCTAATCGTGGCGATAGCTAAACTAGTCTTTTTGGGTAACCCCATTACTCGTAGTTGTGGATAAATGCTTACTAACTCTAAGGCTATTTCTCCAGTTCCATCAATACTCTGATTATCTACTACGATCACCTCATAATCATTATTATCAATAGAAGAATCTAGAACAGTGGTAACCATCTCAATCACACTGGCAATAGTTTTTTGATGATTATCAGTGAGAAGTATCAAGGAAAATTTTAATATACTGTAACTCTCAGTTTTAGATAAATCAGGAACTTGTAAACAAGTTTTCAGGGGAGAAATAAAAATAGGCGATAATGATTCTTCCATTAGCTATAATATTTTTTTACTTAAGGTAATTAACGCGAGGATCCAGAAGACTATAAATTAAATCTGCAACAAAATTAAAAATAACAATTAGGATAGCATAAATAAACGTAATTCCCATAACCACAGGTGTATCTCCTCGATTTAAAGAATCAATCAATAATGCCCCAATTCCTGGTATTCTAAATACTTGTTCCGTGATTAAAGCGCCAGTAAAAATGCTAGGAATATCTAAAGCAATTAGCGTGACTAGGGGAATAAGGGCATTGCGGATAATATGTTTTTGAATTACTACCTTTGGTTTTAATCCCTTAGCGTAAGCTGTACGCACATAATCTTGATTAATTTGTTCTAATACTGATAAACGAATAAAACGAATAAATATAGACACTTGATATAAGCTTAAAACAGTAATTGGCATAATTGACTGTTTAATTTGAGCGAAAAATCCCCTTATACTATTAATTTCTATAGTGCTTTGGTATATAGATGGTAACCAGTTTAATTTCACACTAAAAATAATAATTAATAATAACCCCGTAAAAAAACTAGGGAGAGAAATGCCAAAAAAAGCCAAGAGATTAATTGCATTATCTAACCAAGAAGAACGTTTTACTGCCGCAATTATTCCTAAAGGAAGACCGATAACTAAAGCTAGAATATAAGCAGAACCTACAAGACTAATTGTGGTGGGTAAGCGCTGTAAAATTAATTGACTAACGGGTGTTAAACTAATAAAAGAATAACCAAGATTCCCCTGTAAAAAGGCTAAAAGCCATTTGTAATAACGAATATAAAGAGGTTGATCTAAACCCAGAGATTTACGGATATTTTCTCTAATTTCCGCAGTAATAGCCGGATTAGTGGCAAATTCTCCTAAAGGATCTCCTGGTGCTAAAGCTAAAATAAGATATATAATCATGCTAATAGCTATGAGAGTTAGTATAGCTACTAAGCCACGGCTCAATAAATATTTAATCATAGTTAAAATACAAATTGAAGAGAGCAACAATTGATACAATCAAAAGAGTAAGTTATGTGGCTGTGAGAGTTAATGAGTGAAAACAAAAATCTACGTTCTGTTGGTTTACTTACTGCCGTTTGTTTAGTCATCGCCAATATGGTGGGAACTGGTGTTTTTACTAGTTTAGGCTATCAAGCTATGGGTATCAAATCTACTTTCGTTTTACTATTTCTTTGGTTTGTTGGCGGAATATATGCTTTATGTGGTGCCCTGTCCTACGGAGAATTAGCGGCGGTAATGCCAAGATCTGGGGGAGAATATCAATACCTTTCGGAAACCTATCACCCAGCAGTAGGGTTTGTTTCTGGATGGATATCAGTAACAGTGGGTTTTGCAGCGCCAATCGCTTTAGCGGCGATCGCCTTTGGAACTTATGCTAATGAAGTTTTTCCGGCTATTGTACCTAGGTATGCGGCTATCTTGACTGTGATAGTCATTTCTCTAATTCATACCCGTAATCTTCAATTAGGGAGTAAATTTCAAGACATTTTTACAATTCTTAAAGTTTTGCTGATTGTTATTCTAATAGTATGTGGACTATTATTCGCAGATCCTCAACCCTTGGATTTAATCCCCACACCAACCCAGGTAATGCCAGAAATATTTAGTTCTGCCTTCGCTATTTCTCTTGCCTACGTGACTTATTCTTACTCGGGTTGGAATGCAACAATATATTTAGCGGGGGAAGTAAAACAGCCAGAGAAAAACTTACCCCGATCTTTGCTAATAGGAACGATTATAGTTATGATACTATATCTGTTGGTGAATTTTGTTTTTCTCTATGCCACACCCATGAGTGCGATCGCAGCTTTAGAAGACAAGGAAAAAATTTCCGCCTTAGCCGCTAGTTATATCTTTGGCGAAACTGGAGGCAAAATTATGAGTCTGTTGATCGCCTTTGGATTAGTTTCTACCATTAGTTCTATGGTTTGGGCTGGACCTCGTGTGACACAAGTAATTGGTGAGGATATACCTTTTTTTAAACTCCTAGCCAGAAAAAATAGCCAAGGTATTCCTGATTATGCTATTCTCCTCCAGCTAATGATTGTATTAGTTTTGTTGATTACTTCTAGTTTTGCGCAGGTGGTAACCTATTTAGGATTTACGCTAATTTTGTCATCTTTTTTCACCGTCTTGGGTGTATTTGTCCATCGCTGGCGCTACCCCAAAGTTAAGCGTAGTTATCGGACTTGGGGTTATCCAGTTACTCCCATTATTTTTATGGGAATTAGTCTTTGGGTTTTGGTGTTTATTTTCACCGGACAACCCAATCAATCTTTAGCAGGTTTAGCTACTATTTTTATAGGTTTACCTGTTTACTTTATAGCTTCTAAAAAACAATTAGCATAGATTATGTATAGATATAAAATTTGGGCGATTTTTCTAGCTACTATCACTTCTGTGGGTTTAGGACAACTCATACAACCCAAGATAAGCAAAGCCAATGTAAATCAAGAGAATTTAATTGCCGCTACTATTAGTGATTTTAACGAACAAGAAGCAGAATCATGGACAGCCAGCGCTAAATATCTAGCAGGTATTCCTCTATCAGAAGATACTCAGATAACTAAGTTAAAATCTCTACAATCTCAAAGTAATTGGCAAACTCATCAAAATGTTCTCAATGATTCCTGGTCACAATTGGAAAACCAACAACTAGCCAAAGTCAGAAAATGGTCAAGTAGCGAATTAGCTAGTATCAATGGTGAAAATCCTACACTTTTTTATCCCTTTAGTGGTCCAGATTTTTTATACGCTTATTCTTTTTTCCCTGAGGCAGAAGAATATGTTTTAATCGGATTAGAACCTATCGGCTGGATTCCTAACTTTACAGAAATGTCCGATGCTGAGATTAACCAGAAATTAACAGAAATTCGTAGTTCTCTACACGCTATCTTGAAATGGAGTTTTTTTCGTACCAATGATATGAAGGTAGATATGGCCCAACAGGGGGTATTGCCCTATATTATGTTATTTATGGCCCGAACTAATAACCAAATTCTTGATGTTGAATACGTTACTGTAAACGACCAGGGAGAAATAGTTAAGTTAGAATCAAATCAGAATACCACTCCTGGGGTCAAAATTTCTTTTTTACCTGAAGGAGAATCCCAGGTTAAAACTCTCTACTATTTTTCGGCGGATCTTTCTGATGGGGGTTTAGCGGGTAATCCTGCCTTTGTTGAATATATCAAAAGTCTCGATAATCCAGTAACTTATCTCAAGGCGGCATCTTATTTGATGTACTATGACTACTTTAGCCAGATTCGCAATTTAATCCTAGAAGAGAGTCAAACTATTCTTCAGGATGATTCAGGAATGCCTGTGAGATACGTTAATAATGGCGATTGGGAATTAAGCTTTTACGGCACTTATACAGGTCCAATTCCCCTGTTTAGCAATATGTATCAAGCAGATTTGAGAGAAATATATCAAACTAATCAAAATATTCAACCTTTGGATTTTGGTGTAGGTTATAAGTTTGGTGTCAATGAATCTAATTTAATGTTAGCTAATAGAAAAGACGCTCAATAAAATGCCTCTTACTCAGACCTCGCATCTTTACCTAATGTTACTAGTGGATGAATCTTGAAGTCTTGAAGTCTTGAAGTAATGAGAATGAGTTTTGAAGTTTTGAAGTTTTGAAGTGAGGAAGTAATGAGTAATGAGTTTTGAAGTCTTTACGTCTTTAAGTAATAAGTAATGAGTTAAAGAATTAAGTATTAGTCATTTCACAAAACAACCAAGTCATTAAGTTGTTACCTCTTGGTTATATCTATCAATAGCTGAGAGTAAAGCAGGAGTTGGAGATGGAGGATTAGAAATTAAATGTGTGACTCTTTCCCAATCTTGTGAAGATAAGAAAACTGACTCATTGGGGATTAAATCTTCAGATTCAGACTCTAATTCCTGTACTAAAAACTTAATCACCGTTAACTTTTCACTTCTTGATAAATGATGTAATTGGGGTAATAATTCTTTTAGTGTCATAATTTGATTCTTTTAAGTATTTACGACTACTAATTGATTTTAACTCTATTTGAGGTTCTGTTGCCAAAACTCTATTACTCATTTTCTGGTGAGAAAGGTTATCCTTTTGAGGCAGGAGGCAAGAGAGGCAAGAGAGGCTCCGAGAGTTAGGTACAACCTCATGAGTCCGAAAAATGCTATAAGCTTATATAGCTATTGTTTTATATTTTCTGGATTTATCCATAATTATTTTTATACTCGCATTCGATTTATATACCCCAGTTAAAAACTAGGTTCGTAGTTGGACTAAAGGTCCAAAATATCCTATATATAGGGTTTGCTGAAAAAGTAAGTTAAGTGTGAGGAGATAGGGAATAGGCAAGAGGCAAAAGGCAATAGGGGGGGACTACTTATTAGTACTTAAGTAATCTAAGAGGAAAAATGCACTATTTTTAGCATAATATATTCAAAAACGAGGCACTTTTCGCCATGAAAAACAGCCTCAAACCTATATCCAGTAATAGTTTTAGATTTATTCAGCAAGCCCTATATAGGGCTAAAGCCCTACTACAAACTTATCTTTAATAATCACTGGATTTTGTCAATCAGATTGGTATTATATAGCAATTCTTATACTGGTGAGAAAGGTTATCCTTTTGAGGCAGGAGGCTCCGAGAGGCTCCGAGAGTTAGGTACAACCTCATGAGTCCGAAAAATGCTATAATTCTATATGAAAACTAATGATCAGTGTTAATAGTAGTTACATAGGGCAATTCATCTTCAGTAAAAGCTTCTGCCTTGTTTACTTGTTTTTCTAATACCTCTAAATTAGCATCTGAAATATCTCCCCTACGGTCTTGAATTCTTTGTCTGAGAATCTCTAGGGGAGCAGTACAGTATAATATTTTTAGAGGTAAATCTCTACTAGTTGCTTGGGCGATCGCCTTTTGCCGTTGAATTCTCTGCTCATAAGTAGCATCTAATATCACTGTATATCCCATCTGGGCTAAATTTATACCTAAATCTAAGAGATGTTGATAGGTTTTTTCTGTCATTTCAGCAGTATAAAGACTCTCATCTCCCCTAGCTTCTAGAGAAATATCCCCTAAATGTTTACGCACAGCATCAGAGCGAATATGAATCCCTTGAATTTCTTTTGCTTTTTGTCTTGCTACAGTAGTTTTACCTGAGCCTGATAAGCCACACATCAGGATAATTTCCCCAGATTTATTTTGACTATATTGCCAAGCTAAATCATAATACATAGCAGCAGTATTTTTAGCCTCTGTTTTAGCTGGGGGTGATATTTCTGAATCATCCAAAACCAAGGAGTGAACTTTAGCTCTTACATAAGCTTGACGGCATAAATATAGGGGTAAGACTTCCAATCCTTGCCAATCTCCAGTAATTTCTAGATAACGATTTAAAAAGACATTAGCTAAATCAAGTCTTTCTTTAGCTTCTAAATCCATAACTACAAAAGCTAAATCGTACATCACATCTACATAGCGAAAAGATTCATTAAATTCAATGCGATCAAATAATTGTATTTTGCCTTGGTAGATGCAAATATTTTGTAGATGAAGATCTCCATGACATTCTTTTATTTTCTCTTGTTTTTGGCGTTGATTAAATATTTCTGCTTTATCTCTCAAAAAATCGTCGGTAAAAGCCTTGATTTCTTCGTACTTTTGCCTACTTACTATATTTCCCACATATTTATAAGTTTGTTGATAATTATTATCTATAGAAACACGAATAGTAGCAAGCTCCCCAAAACTAAGTATATAATCATTAGTTAAACTAGCTGAATGAAAATCTGCCACCACTTCAGCCAGTTGTTGTAAATGTGCTTCTGTTAATTTTCCTGCTTTATATAGGTTACTCAAAAGATTTTCTTGAGAAAATTGACGCATCTTCAGGGCATACTCTACTGCTTCCCCTGAGTCAGCAAATTGATATTTATCCCCAACTTTGACAATTTTTAATACCTCTAGATAAATATCTGGGGCTACTGGTTGATTAAGTCTTAACTCTTCTTGAATAAAATAATGACGTTTGGCTAAGGTAGAAAAGTCTAAAAAATTAAAACTAACTGGTTTTTTGACTTTATAGGCATACTCTCCCGCTAGGAATATATAAGAAATATGCGTTTGGATTAGTTGAATAGAATCAGTAACAGGATGAGGATAGAATTCACCTCGTTGCATTTCTTTGATTAAATTTTTATCCATAATTATATTGACATTAACTATTTTTTGCTTATCAGTATATTTTAATGATGTGAGTGATGTGAGGTAATGGTTAAATAGAACGAGTGTACTATTTTTGCTGGGTTAAAGTTATTTTTGTAAAATAAAAAACTAATAGTGAGGAGATTATCCAATGGCTACCATAGATGATTATAGACAATATATAAAAAACATTATTACTGAATATAGTCAATATAAACCTTCTTATGGTGATGTTGAAGTACAAATAGTTTTTGATGAAGAACGAGATCACTACCATTTGATGACTGTAGGTTGGAATAAAGAGCGTAGAATTAGAGGATCAATTTTGCATATTGATATAAAAGATCATAAAATTTGGATACAACATGATGGCACAGAAGAGGGGATCGCTACTGAATTATTGAATTTAGGTGTACCGAAAACGGATATTGTTTTAGCTTTTCACTCTCCTTCTAGAAGAAAGTTTATGGACTTTGCCGTTAATTAAGTGTAAAAAATATGAAAATCATTCTAGTTTTACTGTTATTGTTACTTCCCACTATTTTTACTAATCGCAATTTTTCCACAGTTTTGGCTAATGACTTCATGGAAACTAATCAAATAGGTTGGCAAAAAAATCTGAAGGTAGATGATGTTTTCTATGACATTTATATACCCAGAAATTCCCTAGTAGGAACAATTTTAGTATTGCCTGGGTGGGATTTTCCTCGCACTAGTTGGATAGAAAATTCTGATTTAGTAGAATATGCGGATAAGTATGGCTATGCTTTGATTCTGCCAGAAATGGGCAAAAGTATCTATGGTAGTAGCTACTACCCAGAGACAGAAATGAAGTGGAATGCTATACCTGGTGGTGAGTTTATTAAAACTCGTTTTCTTGGGGAAATACAAACTAGACATAATTTATTGCAACCAGGTCAGTATAATACTATGCTAGGTTTGTCTACAGGAGGTAGAGGTGTAGCTTTAATTGCTTTGGAAAATCCCAACTTATTTAAAGCAGGCGCTAGTCTTTCTGGGGATTTTAGTCAAGAAAATATGCCTAATGATAACCTGATGACGGCAGTTTATGGTCCCTTTAGGGAAAATCGCGATCGCTGGTTAGGCAGAGATAACCCTCAAAGCCGAGTAGAAGAATGGACTATGCCTTTGTTTCTCGCCCATGGAACAGAAGATGATATAGTACCTGAAAGCCAAAGTCGTCTCTTTTATGAGTCTTTGCAGCAAGCACACCAAAATCAGGTAATAATTGAATATTTTCCCGTAGAAGGTGCAAAACACGACTATGACTTCTGGAATTCACAACTCGAAAATGTCTTCAGTTTTTTTGAGAAAATTCGCTCTTAATTGTATAGCGCTACTTGATAAGCAATTTAAATAATCAGGTAGTAAATTTTCCTACACCCTACACCCTGTCTTCAGTTTAAGCTTGTTTTCACTCCGTCAGCTAGTTTACTCAGACCAAAGCAGGAGTAGTAAGAATGAGCTAGAAAGATAATGATAGATATTTAGACGAAATGGTCTAAATATCTAGTAACGTAATTTTGGAGTTTTTCGGAGTTATTAGTCTACCTCAAAAAAGTAGTCATTTTTAACCTGGGCAAAGATCTGAACTAACGCCGTTTAACCCGCTTACTTAACAATAAACCAGAACTGACAATTACTGAGGCTACAATAGTAGTTGGTTCAGGCACCACTGCAAGGCTGACAGCATTCACGTACCAATTCTGCGAGCTTCCAAAAGGCTGATCTACTCTAACTGAAAAAGTCCCGTCTAAACCAGGATTGACGTCGCTGAAACGGGCCACATAGCCTACAGAGAAGTTTGGCGCAGTATTGTAAGATACTGACGGATCCGATGAGCCACTAAAGTTTGACCCACTAGTACTGTTGTTGATAAAGTCATCACTTCCGAGGATCGTAAACTGTGTAGGGCGACCATCAGTTGCCGGAGATCTCTCTCCATATACCACGACCTCGTAAAGCTCAGTTGGCCTTAAATTAGCGAACACAAGGTCAACGAAGCCTGCACCGGAATTACCTTGGATATAGCGCACCATGTTGACGTTGTTTCTGAACACTGAATAGGCATCGGTGCCTATGTTCGGATTGGCTCCATTAGTATCTGTGTCGCTAACATTCGCATCGGTCCCATCTCCGGTTACAGAAAGTGTGTAACCTGGTTGTACACCAGTCTCGAAGTCAATCAAAGGCTGGGAATTGGCGCCGAGGCTGTAGTCTGTGATATTTGTGCCCGCGTACTCACCGGGAACATTTGAGGCAAGGTCATTGTAAGCGCGGAAGGTTGCCGCGTTAGCGTTCAGAGAAGAAGCTGCTAGAAATAATACCGAAACAATAGATAATCGAAACATTTTGCTCTCCTAACTATAATTATCTATTTACCTTATCAACATTTTTTCATATTATCAACTATCAATTTGTTAACCAAGCTTTATCCAAGCACAAGAGATTCGGGCTATGAACCGCTTCTAAAAATCTACTCAAATTTACTCAAACAGCAAAATAAGACAGAAAAAAGTCAGCGGTATATCTTTTGCCATGTAAAGTGTTTTTACTCCTTGCCAATTACTCGGTACTCTGTATCACTGACACAGACTCAATAATTGGCTTAACCTTACATGCCCAGTTAGGGTACACTTCCATACGATAAAAGGTATTCCTCTTTATGTATCCAAGTTCAGCTTTCAATAGTTTATTTAGTTTGTAATACGCTCGCCATAGATGTGCCCTATCCTTCACAGATAAAGCAGTCTTGATGGTCTGCGGTAATCTTTCACTTAATCTCATCCCTCTTCTACCAATCACCATAGCGGCAGCTACACCACTATTCAATCCATACATTCTCATGTATTTAACCATGCCAATCAAAGAAGTGTATTGAGACGCTACTTTTTTTATTTCTACACCTCTATTAGCGGCAATAGCCGCTAAAATCTTAAAAAACGAGTTATATCCCCAACTACTCAACATCC
>NZ_JALKVM010000356.1:0-6770 GCF_057440575.1 Johannesbaptistia floridana | reverse complement strand
TATTTGAATGGGCTAAAGCCCTACTACTTTCCTTATTCATCTGAAGGCGATCGCATACATAAGTACCAAAGAACCAGTAGTATTAGTAGGGTGTGAAGCGTGCGAAGCCCGTAACGCACCAAACATGAGTAATGAGTAATAAGTAATGAGTAATGAGTAAGAAGGTAGCCTGTAGCCTGTAGGTTGGGCCCTTGGTCACGAAACCCAACAGTATAAAAGTAGTTGTAGTTGTAGGGTGTGAAGCGTGCGAAGCCCGTAACGCACCAAATTATGTCAGGATTTCCAGATAATATCAAGTCCGTTTAATCTGACGGGGTGACAACCAGGTTGAACTGAAGGCCGGGTGTTGACTAAATATATAAAGTATAAATTTTAATGCGCATCCTCCCTGATTAAGATTTGCTTTTTCTGGTAAGATTTTCTTTGTATCTATGATCAAAACCAAATCACAAGCAAAACCAACTACTAAAAGGAGAAAAATAATGAAAGCTTCAGAAATAATGACAACCTCAGTTGTGACTATTCGTGGCTCAGCTACAGTAGCAGAAGCGGTCAAACTTATGAAAGAACATCAAATCCATGCCTTAATTGTAGACCGCCGTAACGAAGAAGATGCCTATGGAATTATTACCGATGCGGATATTGTTTACAAAGTAACAGCATATGGGAAAGATCCTAATAAAATCAAAGTCTATGAAATAATGACTAAACCCTGTATTTCTATTAACCCAGATTTAGCTGTAGAATACGTAGCTCGTTTATTTGCTCAAACTCGGATCCATCGTGCCCCAGTTATTCAAAATAAGTTACTAGGTATTATTTCTACTACCGATATTCTTACTAAAGGTAATTTTGTTGAACAACCCAGAGAGATGCTTTTAGAAACAGAAATTCAAAAAGCAAGGGAAGCAGCCCGCGCCATTTGTCAAGAAAAAGGAGCCACATCACCAGACTGTGCCGCAGCCTGGGATATAGTAGAAGAACTACAAGCAGAAGCAGCTCATCAAAAAGCCGAAAGAATAGACAAAACCCATTTTGAAGAGTATTGTGAAGAAAATCCCGATGCTTTAGAAGCAAGAATATATGATAACTAGAAGCAGTAAATTTCTCTTAGTAGAATAATAGTTAACTTAGGGTAGATTCGCCGTATTGGGATAAACTTAAAATGAGAAACATCTGGCATCTATGAGGTTATCTTATGAAGAGAGTTTTAGCAATTATTCTCGGCGGAGGAGCAGGTACTCGTCTTTATCCCCTGACAAAACTACGGGCTAAGCCCGCAGTTCCCCTAGCAGGTAAGTATCGTTTAATTGATATCCCCATTAGTAATTGTATTAATTCCGAAATTACTAAAATCTACGTACTTACTCAGTTTAATTCCGCATCTCTCAATCGTCATATCACTCGTGCTTACCATTTCGCAGGTTTCAATGATGGTTTTGTAGAGGTATTAGCGGCTCAACAAACTCAAGATAGTCCCGGTTGGTTCCAAGGTACAGCAGATGCGGTACGTCAATATCTGTGGTTAATGGAGTCTTGGGATGTAGATGAGTACTTAATTTTATCTGGGGATCATCTCTATCGTATGAATTATGGTGATTTTATTAAACGTCATCAAGAAACTAAGGCAGATATAACTCTTTCGGTAGTACCTATAGACGAAAAACGCGCCTCTAGTTTCGGTTTGATGAAAATTAATCAGGAAGGTAGAGTTATAGATTTCTTGGAAAAACCCAAGGGAGACGCACTAAAACAAATGCAGGTAGATACCAGTATTCTAGGTTTAACTCCAGAAGAAGCAAAAGAAAAACCATATATTGCTTCTATGGGTATCTATGTGTTTAACAAAAAAACTTTGATGGATTTGTTAAATAATACTGAAGAAACTGACTTTGGTAAGGAGGTTATTCCCTCAGCAGCTAAAAAATATAATCTTCAGGCATACTTGTTTAATGACTATTGGGAAGATATTGGAACTATAGAAGCTTTTTATGAGTCCAATTTAGCTTTGACTAAGCAACCATCCCCAGCTTTTAGTTTTTACGATGAAAATGCACCAATTTATACCCGCTCTCGCTATCTACCTCCTACCAAAATGCTTGACTGTCAAGTAAACGAGTCAATCGTGGGCGAAGGATGTATTATTAAACAATGTCAAATCAATCACTCGGTTTTAGGCGTTAGAAGCCGGATTGAGTCAGGATGTGTGATTGAAGATTCTCTGATTATGGGTTCAGATTTCTATGAACCGTTTTCAGAACGGCAAGAAGTCTTGAAAGCAGGGAAAATTCCTGTGGGTATTGGTGCAAATAGTGTGGTTCGTAAAGCGATTGTAGATAAAAATGCTCGTGTTGGTGCTAATGTCCAAATTATCAACAAAGACAATGTTGAAGAATCTAATCGTGAAGATCAAGGCTTCTATATTCGTAGTGGCATTGTCGTAATCCTGAAAAATTCTGTGATTCATGACAACACTATTATCTAACTGATGCTAGTTTCTAAGTTATAGTAGCGATCGCTGTAGTCTTAACAATATTTAGATTCACAGATACTCCTAACCCTCACAGGGGTAGGGGTGTTTTAATTTCAGGAGAAAAATATAAGACCAGCAAATCAGAAGCGATCGCTGGTTACTTGAAATACGTTGTTGTTTAGTCATAGGAGAAATCCCAACGGCACTTTTTTACGTACCGACGGTTGTTAAGATTTCTTTAAATTAATTGTAACAGAAAGTAAACTATTTGACAAAAAAATTTTTCTAAAGTAAGTAACGCTCCCCTACTTAGGAGAGCGCTAGGTTTCTGGCAAAAACAAATAATTCCTAATTAATCGCCATAGTAACTAGTAGTTACCTTACCGCGAAAAACAACATATTGATAGATATTGTAGAACAACATGATCGGAATTAGCACGCCGATAAAAATCAACATAAACACTAAAGCGCTAGGTGCTGCGGCGCCTTGGTAAATGGTGATACTAGGGGGAATAATATAGGGAAAAACAATCAAAGCTAAACCCAAGAAGGTAAGCAAGAAAATCAAAATCGTCACCACAAAGGGTGTAACTTCCCTACGATTGTTTAAACCTCTAATTAATTGCCAAACCAAAAAAGTACCAACTACTGGAATCAAAGCAAAGATGTAAACAAAAGGCTCTTGAAACAAACGGACTCGAATCTCATCTGAAACAAAAGGAGTAAACACAGTAATTAAAATTGCCCCTATCAAAGTAGTAATCGCGGCAATTTTTGAGGTTTTATAGTGGGTATCTTGAAGCTTACCTTCTGTTTTCATGATTAGATAATTAGAACCAATCAATACATACCCTTGAATCAAAGTTAGAGCCACTAGAGTACTTTGCCAAGTCAGCCAATCCCAGTTAGAGCCAATAAAATGACCACTTTGGTCTACTTTAATTCCTCCTAATACTGCTCCTAATGCGTAGCCTTGACCTAAAGATGCTAGGAAACTCCCGACACCAAAGGCTAAATTCCATAACAATTTGTTATCGGCGTGTTCTCTAAACTCAAAAGCTACAGCCCGGAAAATAAAGCCAAAAATCATAATAAAAATGGGAATGTAGAGCGCATTGAGAATAGTTGCATAGGCTAGAGGAAAAGCTCCAAATAAACCTCCTCCCATTAAAACTAACCAGGTTTCATTGGCATCCCAGACATTACCTAAACTGGTCATCAGTAGACCTCTTCTTTCTTCACTAGAGGCAGTTAAAGATAAAATACCTACTCCTAAGTCGAAGCCATCAAGCATAACGTAAAGAAAGAGAAATAGTACTAGAATTGCGAACCACACTTGTGGCAAGAAATAATCTAAAGTTTCCATGAATTTCTCCTATTGTTGAGCTTCCAGAGGACGACTATCGGGTATATGTTCAGCAGGCTCTACTCTTAATCCGGGTATTTCTTCTCCAGGTATTGGTAAGTTTAAATTAGGACCTTTTCTAATTATGCGACTACCGAAAAAGAGTGCGCACACAAAAAGTACAGAATAAATGACTATATAACCCGTTAAAGAACCTAAAACCTCCCCAGCAGGAATTACCGACGCTGCATCAGTGGTGCGGATTTGACCGTAGAGAGTCCAGGGCTGTCTCCCCACACAACGTACAATCCAACCACTCTCTATAGCTAAATAGCCTAGAGGACCAGCAAATAACCAAGCCCGCAATAACCAACGTTGTTCACTGACTTTATCTGGTGAGAGTGCGCCTCTGAGCCATTGAATCACTGTGACTAACATTAGTCCAGCTAGGTAAAAACCAATGGCAATCATTATACGAAATGAGTAGTAAATTAGACCGACCATTTTAGGGCGCTCTTCTGGTTTCCATTCTTTTAACCCTAAAACCGGCTCTGGTAATTCTTTCTTGAGTTCTAAAATATAGCCTAGAGCATTGGGAACAGTTATTTCCCAATCATTTTTTTCTTCAGTCTCATTCGGCCAAGCTACAAAACTCCAGTCACCACTTTCTCCCGCAGGAATAGTTTCCCACTGGGCTTCCATCGCCGCTAGTTTAGTGGGTTGATATTGATATACTTGTTCACCACTTAGGTGACCTGCATATATTTGTAATGGAGCTAGGAAAATTACCCCTATCAAAACAATCTTAAATGACTTGACGAAAAATTCTTGATTACGTTTATTGATAAGATACCAGGCGCTAATTCCACCAATTACGAATAGGGATGTTTCCCAGGTGGCAAAAGACATGTGCATCACACTTCTCGCCATAAACGGGTTAAAGATTGCTGCAAAATAGTCTTGGACAATAAATTTGTTATTGACTAATTCCCCTCCACTAGGTGTTTGTAACCAAGAATTAGCGGTTAAAATCCAAAATACTGAAAGATTAGCCCCAAATGCTACCAAAATTGTGGCTAAATAATGGATTACTGGACTTACTCTCTCCCAGCCAAACAGCATAATTCCTAAAAAACCTGCTTCTAGCATGAAAGCCATGGAGGCTTCAAAACCTAAAACACTTCCAAAAAAATCTCCTATAGCTTCAGACAACGGCCCCCAATTTGTACCAAATTGGAACTCCATCGGCACACCTGTAGCTACCCCAATTCCAAAATTGAGAACATAGATTTTTGCCCAAAAACGAGCATGATAATAGTAGTCTCGGTTGCGGGTTTTTAACCATAACCCTTCGATAATCACTAGATAAATTGACATTCCTGTGGTTAAAACTGGCCACAGCATGTGAAAAATTGCAGTTACCGCAAACTGAGTGCGGGATAATGCTACTGTATCAGAAAAGAAGTCCATAAAACTTTATAATCAAAACGGTCATTCATAATATAACTAACAAATTTAGTCATTAAATGGTTTTTTAGGTAAAACTTAAGATTTTTCTTTTTCTTTATATTTGTTTAAATATTTACAAAATTCATAAAAAAACTTTATAATTCTTAATAGAGGGTTGAAATCAAAGAGGAAACTAAGTGACTACAATTAAGTTTAAGAAAGAAAATAAGGAAGTAGTAGCTGCTAACGGTGCTAACTTGAGAGAAAAAGCTTTACAAAATGGAATAGATCTTTATACTTTTAAAGGAAAGTTAATGAACTGTGGTGGTTATGGTCAATGTGGAACTTGTATAGTAGAAATAGTCGAAGGAATGGAAAATCTTTCTGAACCCACAGATTTTGAAAAACGTAAGCTGAAAAAGAAGCCAGAAAATTACCGTTTATCTTGTCAAACTTTAGTTAATGGCCCCATTACTGTCAATACCAAGCCTTAAGTTGATTTATAGCACCTAGTTTCATTATAGGTGCTAAATTATATAGCAATTCTCATACTGGTGAGTTACAGAGGTTATTCTTTTGAGGCAGGAGGCAGGAGGCACCGAGGCAGGATGCTCCGAGTTAGGTACAACCTCATGAATCCGAAAAATGCTATAGTTCTGTTGCTGCTACTCGATGAGATCCATACCAATACTGCTCGAACTGAGATCTTCCACCTTTAGCAAAAGCTACTGGTGGAAGATGTAAGTTATAGAGAAAAGCCTGTTAATTTAATAACTTAACCACTTCTCCAAAAGGAAATTGATTTTCATCCAACCGCTTCTAAAAATCTACTCAAATTTACTCAAACAGCAAAATAAGACAGAAAAAAGTCAGCGGTATATATGATTGCCATGTAAAGTGTTTTTATTCCTTGCTAATTACTCGGTACTCTACACTTTTGAGTTTTGAAGTAATGAGTTTTGAAGTAATGAGTAAATACCCATCACTTATAAAGTAAAATTGAATTATTACATTTCAATTTTACTTATGACTAATAATAGCATAAATATAACCATTCAAGAAAGAACTGAAAATTTCGCAATTAGAGTTGTAAAAGCATACTGTGAACTTAATAAAAGACATTTTGATGATGCTGGTAAAATTTTAGCAAAACAATTTTTAAGAAGTGGAACCTCAATTGGGGTAAACTGTTCAGAGGCTGTTTTCGCTCAATCAAATAAAGATTTTATCAATAAATATTCTCTTGCTTTAAAAGAAGCAAATGAAACTCTTTATTGGATAAAAATAATGATTAAATCCGGGATTGTCTCAAGAGCTAAATTTCAAAATATGATAGAAGAAAATGAAAGAATTATTAAGATATTAATAAGTTCAATTAATAAATTAAAACAGAAGGAATTTAATTAAGTCATTACTCATTACTTATTACTTCAAAACTCATTACTCATATAGATGTGCCCTATCCTTCACAGATAAAGCAGTCTTGATGGTCTGCGGTAATCT
>NZ_JALKVM010000355.1:0-6779 GCF_057440575.1 Johannesbaptistia floridana | reverse complement strand
CTTACTTCAAAACTCATTACTCCTTACTCATTACTCAACCACAACCAGTAACTTTCGGTAAAGATGCAAGATCTCAGATCAAGGTTCTTCATCGCTACAGAAGCGATAGAATAATGGTTCGTCTTTAAAATCATGTTCATCTAGGACATGATGAATTATGCCTTGTTCTAGCATTAACTGTCCGATGATAATTGCTTCGTCTCGGGTAGCCTTTTCATGCTTAACCAACCAATCTACAGCATCAGATCCCAAAAATACCTTGGGAAAGACTTTTAAGCCAAAACGACGGTCTTTTATCTCTACACCGTTTTCTCCCCGCATTTCTTCAGTGATTTTCCGCCAATTGTATTCTTCTTGAACAATCGGTTCAGGTAAGCTGATTGATGAGGTTGTCTGTTGTCTAGATGTAAAATCCCATAGGTATTGAGGATTACCATCTTCTGGGGTAATTTCTTCGGTTTCTTTGCCTATATCTTCTTCTAGATTATCCTTTACCCAATGATTAACGAATTTTTCTACTTCTGGCCATTTTACATTTAAGTCTCGCTGGGGAAAAGGTACCTCTATATTGTACTTATGTAGATATTTTTCTACATGATAGTAAAGATGATTTTTTACCTTCGGCTGCTTGAAGGGATTATTAGTAAAAGCCACAATACTAAAATTCATAGAATCTTCTCCATAGCCACGAAATCTTACTTTGACTGGAGGATGGCGTAAAATATCAGGATGAGATACTTGGGCTGCCGCTAATAAAACTTTGTAAATTAGATCTATATCGTAACCATAAGCGACTCCTATGTAAATTTTAATTCGAGTTAAACCACTGCGATGCCAATTGAATACAGGATTCTCAATTAAGCGAGAATTAGGCACTGTCATAATATAACGGTCTACGTGAGAGATTTCTGTAGTTCTAGCCCCGATTCTTAACACTAATCCCTCTATATCTCCTACTTTTACTAATTCTCCTACTTTTACCGGACGAGTGATAATTAGGATTAATCCTGAGATAAAATCTTTGGCTATATTTTGTAAACCAAAGCCAATACCGACTCCTAATACACTTAGGGCAAGCACCAAAGATTGAAAATTAACTCCTCCAGCATTGAGTATTAACAATACTCCTAAAAAAATCAATCCGTAACGACTAAAAAAACTAATTGAGTCTCGCGAATGTTTATCTACTCCTGCTATGCGTAATAGATTATCCTGTAGAGATCTAGTTAACAAATCGATGATAATCCATAGAGCAAAAATCAGCCCCATCATTAATAAAATTCTGTTTAAAGATAGGGCATCTTCGCCAAATTTAAACATAGGAGTACTGAATGTTTCACCGATTAATTTAAAAATATGATATTGCCAAATTCTTGACCAGGGAAAAATACTTGCTATGTAGCAAATAACTATTATGCCAGCGGCTATTTGCAAAAGTATTATTAGTAGTAATTGCCAGGAACCTTGCTCCAGGTAATTTTTATTTAACCGTCGGCGACGCAGTTTTCTTCCTAGTAAAAATAAACCAGTATTGATAGCTATACTAATAATCAAAGCTAGTAAGCTTTTTTTTATTCCTATTTTTATATAATCAGTACTTCTTTCTTTTTTAGCAGTTTCTAAAGCATTTATTAAACTGTTTTGCCATATTTCTGCCTGTTCTTGAGCTGTAATTCCAGGAATTAAATCCTTAGAAGTTACTGTAAGTAAATGTTCCTTATAGATTCTGAGAGTTTTTACTCCTGATTGTTCAAGAATAGTAATTTTAACTGGTTCATTACTATCTAAATAAGTTACTAATTTTTTTTTGAGAAGATTATTAATTCTTTCAGCCCTTTCTTGGGCAGTTAAATTATCTAAATCTCCTACTGTAAATAGTTCTCTTCCATCAAATACTATAGATTCCTTAGAAATGTTTAGATTAACTTGTGGTAGTTCGGCTTTGACTGGATAAAACCAAAATAACCCAAGCAGAATTGAAGCTAAAATCAAGACATGTTTAACGCTACACTTGTATTTCTGCCTATTTACTAGGTTCATGAGTTATTTGCGCTTAATTAATATAGATTTAGCTACATTATAAAGAGGAAAAGAATCTAGAGACAATTAATTCTCTTTACCTTTCCTCATACCTTTTTCAGTAAGTTAACAGTCTTTACTCACTTAATAAGGCCATTTCCATTCACGAATCTCAAGTTTATCGATACCTTCAGTATAGGCATAATAAAACGTATTTTAATTTCAGGGAAATGCTCTCGCATTATTGCTGTTGCGGCTAAAGCTTCCATAGTTGGTACATCACCAATTCCTACTACCACTACATCTGGTTCGCTTCCTTGGTCATTACTAGCCCAATCCCAGATGCCAATACCTTTATTACAGTGAGCGATCGCCTGATTCATGTTTAGATATTGCAGATGTTTGGTTCTACCGAGTGAACTATGCTAAATCTTCAAAAACTGAGACAGGGGCAAGAATTTAAGTTTTTGATGAATTTTTTGAGCTGCATTACTTGCCCTGTCTCAGTCGTATCTATTTAAACCTTGTTTTTAGCATAATTGAGTCTGTAGAACCGGTGACGAGGTGGTCAATGTAAAAAAATATCGCTATATGTATATAGCGATACAAATAATCCTAATGTTTTTTTTGTGATGCAAAATAGGAAGATGAAATCTTCAGATTTTGGATCTGGGTGTACTTGTGGTGATAAGTAAAACGGCTAAAGTTTTTACTCACTTAATAAGGCCATTTCCATTCACGAATCTCAGGTTTATCGATACCTTCAGTGTAGGCATAGTTAGAGTTCTCGATAATTTGATTTTTCAAATTATCTCTTAAATGAGCAGCTGTTTGTTGCAATTTAGGCACTCGGTCAATGATATCAATAGCGATGTTAAAGCGATCAACCTGATTACATATCGCTAATTCTAGAGGCGTATTAATGTTGCCATGCTCTTTGTAGCCGCGCACGTGGATGCGTTTCTGGTTGCTGCGACGGTAAGTAAGCTTGTGAATTAGAAAAGGATAACCGTGGAAATTGACAATCACTGGCTTGTCGGAGGTAAACAAACTGTCAAACTCTCTAGCAGAAAGTCCATGAGGATGTTCTTCCTCTGGTACTAGCTTAAACAAATCTACTACGTTAATAAAACGTATTTTAATTTCAGGGAAATGCTCTCGCATTATTGCTGTTGCTGCTAAAGCTTCCATAGTTGGTACATCACCAATTCCTACTACCACTACATCTGGTTCGCTTCCTTGGTCATTACTAGCCCAATCCCAGATGCCAATACCTTTATTACAGTGAGCGATCGCTTGATCCATGTTTAGATATTGCAGGTGTTTTTGCTTATCAGACACAATCACGTTAACAAGATTTTTCTCTTCTAAACATGTATTAGTTACTGATAATAGACAATTAACATCAGGTGGAAGATAAATACGAGTAACTTCTGGACTTTTATTCGTCATTACGTCAAGAAAACCTGGATCTTGGTGCGTAAAACCATTATGGTCTTGGCGCCATACTGTTGAGGTAATCAAAAGGTTTAAGGAAGGAACCGGAGCACGCCAGGATAGTTCATTACATTTTTCAATCCATTTACAGTGCTGATTAACCATAGAGTCAATCACATGAACAAATGACTCATAGGTAGAGAAAAAAGTATGCCGACCTGTGAGAATATAACCTTCCATCCAACCTTCTAAGGTATGCTCACTCAGCATTTCCATGACTCGACCGTTAGGAGAAAGCTCACCCCCATCTTTATCTTCATCTAAATATTCTGCTAACCAGGTTTTCTTACTGACTTCATAAATAGCATTTAGTTTATTAGAGGTGTTTTCATCGGGGCCGAATACGCGGAAATTCGTCATATTCTTTTGCATTACATCCCTGAGAAATTCCCCTAACGGACGTGTATTTTCTACTTCACTTTGTCCTGGCTTCTCAACTTCTACTCCATAATTGCGGAAGTCTGGCATTTGTAATTGTTTGGAGAGTATTCCTCCATTCGCATTAGGGTTAGCACTCATCCGACGCTGTCCTGTGGGGGCAAGTTCTTTCAATTCAGGAATTAACTTACCTGTTTCATCAAATAGTTCCTCGGGTTTATAACTCTTTAGCCAAGACTCTAATATGCTTAAGTGAGCGGGATTAGTTTTCACATCAGGCATAGGTACTTGGTGCGCTCGCCAGAAGCCTTCGACTTTGTGCCCATCGATTTCCGCAGGTGCTGTCCAACCTTTTGGAGTACGTAGAACAATCATCGGGAAGCGATAAAATTTCGCCACTCCAGAACTGCGAGCTTCTTTTTGGATCTTCTGAATTTCTTCGATGCAATGGTCTAAAGTAGCTGCCATTGCTTGGTGCATACTAGGTAAGTCAGAGCCTTCCACGAAATAAGGCTGGTAACCATAACCTAAAAATAGATTTTCTAAATCTGAATGGCTTATCCGAGAAAGAATAGTTGGATTGTTAATTTTATAGCCATTGAGATGAAGAATCGGTAAGACAGCTCCATCGGTAATGGGATTTAAAAATTTATTAGAGTGCCAAGAAGTAGCTAAAGGACCAGTTTCTGATTCTCCATCACCTGGAACGGCAAAACTAATCAAATCAGGGTTATCAAAAACTGTTCCGTAAGCGTGAGAAATACAATATCCTAATTCACCACCTTCATGGATTGAACCTGGTGTTTCAGGGGTACAGTGACTGCCGATACCACCTGGAAAAGAAAATTGTTTAAAGAACTTTCTCATCCCTTCAGAATCTTCGCTCTTGTCAGGATAAACTTCTGAATAAGTTCCTTCTAAATAACAGGGCGCTAGGACTCCTGGAGCTCCGTGTCCTGGTCCATTTAAGTAGATGGAATTGAGATCATATTTTTTAATTACACGATTACAATGTAGGTAAATAAAACCTTGACCTGCACTAGAGCCCCAATGACCTAAAACACGATTTTTAATATGTTCTGGTTTTAAGGGTTCTTTGAGAAGAGGATTCTCCCGTAGATAGAGCATTCCTAGCATTAGATAATGGGAAGCTCGCAAATAAGCATCCATTTTCCTAACTTCTTCATCACTCAGAGGAGTTCCTTGAATAGTAGAGCGAGCAATGCCAAAACAACTTATACTGTCACTAGTTTTCTCCGGTTGACTAACCATTTTTTACCTCGAACTTTAATAACTAAAAACATAAAGGTATACAAAGAGATGGTAAACATTAATATTTGATCATCTTTAACCCTCTCTAGATCTTTTTATATACCTAAACGATAATATTTTAGGTTAAATTTTGGTTAAGAACTAGAGATTAGCTCAACAGGCTCGAAGATTGATATATCCCCCACCTCAACCAGTAAATTCAATTTGATATTAATCATGGAAAGCGATCGCTGTTTTTATTTTCAACAATTAATTTTGCAAATTTATTTAATTTGTTTTTTTTAAGTACCTCTATTAATTTGGTTAAATCATAGTTTCTTTTTGTGGCTTCTGCTTTTAACAAACTTAAAAAAACTGGCAATCCGTGAATTTCTACTAATTGTAATAAAAACTTATCTGGATGTATCGCTTTAGTATTGTCTCTTTCTAGGATCCGATGGGGAAAATCTTTAAGATTATAGGTTACAATCCAGACTATATGGTTATTTTCTGATTCTGATTGAATCCTTCTCGCTTCAATAGCAGCAGCTAAAACATGTCGGTCTTTGGGGTCATTTTTCAAAGTTATAATTAGTTCTTCAGAAACTTTAACCAAAGATTGAGGAAAGTCTTGTTTAAGGGTTTTAATTCTCTGCAAAGCTATTTCTTGTGCTGAATATTCAGATATTTCTGATGTTTTTTGCTTTTTTTGGAGAATTTTGCCTAAGTTTCTTTCTGTTTCTTCAAGAATCTTATCAGAAGTATAAAATTTGTATAAATCTTGTTTAGCCCCTTGAATAATTATGCCACAGGCGTCATGTAAGACAGGAATAAGAACACAAGCATCTAAAACTGCTATAGGTAAGATCATTAACTCAGATCTTGCATCTTTAGCCAAAGTTACTTGTGGTGCTTGAGTAATGAGTAATGAGTTTTGAAGTAAAAGAATTGATCCTAACCACTTAAAAATTGATTTTCGCCTGTTGGCCTATTTAGTACTTTTTTAGGAGTGCAAGATATGAATTAAGGAATATGGGACTAGACGCTATAATTACAGTATAGTTAAAATTAGATTATATAAGGAAAATTTCTATGGGAAATTCAACTGAAGCAATTAAAATTGTCAGTGATAATCGACAGGCGCGGTATTTATACGAAATTTTGGAAACCTACGAAGCAGGAGTTGAGTTAAAAGGAACTGAAGTCAAATCTATTCGCGAAGGCAAAGTTAATCTCAGAGATGGTTATGTCTTTATTCGGGATGCTGAAGCCTGGTTACTCAATGTTCATATTTCCCCCTATAAAGCGGGAGGTCCCTATTTTAATCATGAACCTCTTCGCAGTCGGAAACTATTGTTACATAAGCGGGAAATTAATAAGTTAATTGGTCAAATAGAAAGAAAAGGTTTAACGGTAGTACCTCTCAAGATGTATATCAAGGGAAATTGGATCAAAGTGAGCGTGGGTTTAGCTAGAGGTAAAAAACTTCACGATAAGCGCGAAACCATCAAGAGACGTGATGACCAAAGGGAAATGGCAAGGGCAATGAAACGTTAAGCTCAGACCACAGCATCTTTATCCAAAGTTACTGGTTGTGGTTGAGTAATGAGTAAGGAGTAATGAGTTTTGAAGTA
>NZ_JALKVM010000354.1:0-1203 GCF_057440575.1 Johannesbaptistia floridana | reverse complement strand
TCGCTAACCTGATGAGAGGTTTAGCGAGAGTCTCCATGAGGGCGGAAAGATGAAGCCTAATTATCGTCGCTGTATTAGCTGTGGCCAAGTGGGACCTAAAAGCTCATTCTGGCGAATTGTCAGAGTATATCCCTCCCTCACGGTACAATTAGATCAAGGGATGGGACGCTCAGCCTATCTTTGTCCTCAAGAAAGTTGCCTCCAGGCAGCTATTCAGAAAAATCGCTTGGGAAAAGTTCTCAAAACTACAGTGTCAGAAAAAATTTATCAGGAACTTTCTTTGAGACTAACCAACGTGAAACAGTACAATTAACAATAGTTAACTAAAATCGTTAGCATATAAGTAGAACTAAAAGAAGGAGTAATCGAAAAGCAACAGTAGTAAGATAAAAAATCAACCAACCATAACGGCAAAAAAACTATAATTTTTGACCATGAATAAACATTAATCCCAATCTAGGGGTAAATAAAAACTTGGTATGTAATCAGGGGGACATTGGATGAACCACGGGAAAGTAAGAATTTACGATTTGTCAAAGGAATTGAAAATAGATAACAAAGAGGTTTTAGATATTTGTGAAAAGCTCAATATTGGAGTGAAAAGCCATAGTAGCACTATTACAGAAACTCAAGCAGAACGAATTAAAGCAACTGCTGAACGTATGAGTTTCCAAAACTCTAATGCCAAAAATCGCTTCTTAAAAGAAGAAGACGATGATTTAGAAAACGAGAATAACAAAAACAAGCAAAAAATTTTGGCAGTCCATCATAAACAATCTTCAGATGATATTTCCGATAATATGCAAGAAACAGAGTCTGACTATACCCAACAACTAGCACCACCACCACGTGTACCTAAATCTGTTCCAAATTCTAAAAGTAATAGTTTTAAGAGTGAAAGTGAAACTTCATCAAAATCAACAAATAGTGAGTTGAGAGAAAGCTCATTAACATCACCGGAAAATAATACAAAAAATACAATACCAGAAAACTTAGAAGATACTAAAACAACTGAAGAAAAAACAGAAATGTCAGAAAAACCCATTTTGCTCGGACCACCTGTAAGACCAGAAAAACCTAAGCCTCAAGTAAAAGATGCGAAAAAATCTAATGGTAAATCTAAAACATCAAGCAAACGTAGCAAGCAATTAGACCAAAATAAGTTAGACCAAAATAAGTTAGACCAAAATAAGTTAGACCAAA
>NZ_JALKVM010000353.1:0-6813 GCF_057440575.1 Johannesbaptistia floridana | reverse complement strand
AAATGAGCAAGTTTTAGCAGTAATGAGTAAATATTTTTC
This sequence comes from Johannesbaptistia floridana, assembly GCF_057440575.1. NCBI lineage: Bacteria > Bacillati > Cyanobacteriota > Cyanophyceae > Chroococcales > Cyanothrichaceae > Johannesbaptistia > Johannesbaptistia floridana. Next base: position 6,774 of record NZ_JALKVM010000353.1, on the reverse strand, counting down.
AACTGTATTTAGCCCTGCAATCCAAGGCTCATTTCCATGAAAACAACCATACTGAGAAGCAATATCTTTGAGAATTTGCTTTGTGTTGGGAGACATTCGCATTGCCACCGTTAAATTGTTTAGCTTCGGCTTTTTTCCTCTGCCTAGTGCCAAATTTTCCAGTTTTGGATTGGGATTAGACATTTGCAGTTTTTTTATATTAATACCTTTATCCATAATATATTAACATTTTTGGATATCAAAAAAAATATTTAGGGATTATTCGTAATGCTGTGTTAATATTTAGACATTATTTTCCAAATTCGTTAATAGTTTATGAATAAGCAACAAGCCATTGTACAGACAAAAAAATTGATGGATGTTCAAGAAGCAAATCAATGTATTAGAGAAATTAAGTCCCATGTAAATACAATCCGTCAATTACTGATAGAGTTGGATTATAGAGAAGGATGGCGAGCCTTGGGTTATCGCTCTATGCGGCAATGTATGCTGACAGAATTTCCGCTATCGAAAACACAGCTATATCGAGAATTAAAAGCTGGTCGCATAGAAAAAAAGTTGTCCCCCATGGGATACCATTTTGGAGAAATCCCAGAACGCCAACTAAGAGAATTAGGGCACCAACATTATCAAAATTAATCAGCTCACTCAGCTTTGAATCCTAAATCAATTATTAATATTAAATTGCTGAAATAATATGTTCTTCAATAACTAAATTTTTCTCTTATTTAGGGCTTGCTGAATAAATCTAAAACTGTGACTTGATAAAGGTTTGAGCCCATTTTTATCATAAAAAATGCAAGGTTTTTTGATATATTATGCTAGAAAGAGTGCATTTTTTTCTTTGACTACTCAAAAATTCATAAATCATTATTACCTCCTGCCTCCTGCCTCGGTGCAAAGCTGCCTTTCTCTTCACCAAAACTTACTTTTTCACCCGTACCCTATTTAAATGTTAACTTTGAGCATCTGGGAGCACAGATTCTCCATCTCTCAGTAAAGGTATACGATAGGCAATAAAAGAAATCAATACATTAGCTAAAGAAAAAATAGTATACTGCATAGCCATCCCAGCACCTTCGCCAATGCCGAAGATTCCTCCCCAAAGATTAACTAAGATACCATCTGATTGTAAACCCGGCTCAAAAAAAGAATCAGCCAGAGGACCTGCAATAGCATAAGCAATAGGAGACATTAGTTGAGCGATAATATAGCGAGAGGCGAAAACTCTCCCTTGAATTGCAGGTTCAACCTTAGCAAGCCAAATCGCCTGATTAGAACTTCCTACCAAAGGAGAAAAGAAGGCAGTAAAAAATCCCGACAACAACCAAACACCAAGAGTTTGGCTTAAACCTAAAAAAGCACCACTTAATTCACTCAAAGCATTACCCAACAATAAACCATGAATTCTGGGTTTAAACCTCTAACTAAAGTCACACTGACTACATTACCATTTTCATTTACTACAATTTCTCCTGCCGCATTGCCTTCTGCTCCATTGAGTACAGAAGGATAAGATGGTTGACAAGCACTCACACAACTAATACCTGGAGAGCTTTGTTGAGGATTAGAGGGCTTAGGAGCAGAATTAGTCCCAACTATTGGCGCCTCTGTTGTTTCTGTCTGAGGTTTAATCGTATCTTGGTTCTGGTTAACGGCAGTACTCTCTTGAGAAGGCGAGGGAGTAGGAGCGGTGATAACTGGCTTTGGTTCTGGTTTTGGAGCAGGAGAAGGTGCAATCTGCTGTGGGGCTAAATACAGTAAATTGGGAGTGGAATTGTTTAGAGAATTAACCACTAATTATCTCCCTCAATCCCAATTAAATATTCAAGCAAGCGGATGTTTATGGACTTGCGATCGCCCTTGTGCTGCTACTTTTTTATGTCCTGGTAAATATACTTATCATTTTGTTGATTTATCCCCCTCAACTAGTTGCTCTGCTTTGCTACAATTTGCTGAACTGTATATTGCTAGTGAGGATGGCTATATTTTACCTGCCAAAGTTCCAGAACTTCTTCAGCCCAAACTACTGGTGCGAATTCCCCCTGTATAAGTCTCCAACTGTTATATGTTGGGTTGCACTTTGTTTAACCCAACCTACTGCTTTCATAGTTCGCCTCGAAAGGCTTTTTGTAGTAGAGAGTTGAAGAGGTTATTGATAAATATTTTACTTTGGTCATTTTTTCTAGCATTTTTTCTCATCTGCTGAATCAATTGAGAAAATTTTTGTTGTAGGTGATAAGGTGGCACTGGTAAATCTAATTTGCTAAGTATTTTAAGATTAATATTTTTTTGGGTAGATTGTGGAGCGAGATCTTCTAAAATCGGTTGTAAAAAATTAAACGATCCTTGAATATATTCATTTGTAACTCTTTCATTCGGTTGAAAACCAACAACACTATCAGGAAAACAAGCATCGAAACCTAGTATTCCAGTTTGAGCGATATTTGCAGCTATAGTGATACAAAGCGTTCCAGCCTCCCACATTTTACTTTGTGCCAAGCCTTTCTCTGAATATGTTTGAGTATAAGTTTCAATGATTCCTTTACAGTTAGCTATATCTCCTGTTTGAATTAATGGGTATTTTCCATTCAGTAAACAAGGAGCATTGCGAGGACGATGTTTAGATTTTCCTCTATTTAAAGTGCCTAAATTTCCTAGTAAATCTTTTTCCCACCCCTTAGGATTAGTAACAGGATCGCCAAACATCTCCAAAAAGAGCGATCGCACTAACTTCTCCGTTAACTTTATTGCCTTCTGACGCTTGCCTCGTATTTCATCAGCTTTATCTAGTATTGCTGCCAGGCGTTTTTGTGCTTCTAGGGGGGGTAGGGGTATTTCCAAGTTTCTCACCAATGTAGCTGATAAATTCTTTTGTGTAACACCTTGAGCTTGAAATAAAAGTCGCTTTTTTTGAGAAAGCAACCAATAATATATGTAGCGATTAAATAGTTTTTGAGTATCTTTAACTTCTATTCCCAAAATAGCTTGGTTAGTACTTAAATCTCTTCCTGCAAAAGCCATTTTGCCAACCGAACCATACATAGCAAAAAGCAAAGTTCCTTTTTGGAAAACTCGATTACCAATTGCTTTTAAACCTTTTTCTGTAATTGTTTCTTCTGTTAAAACCAGAGTGCCATTACATGCTTCTATATCCGAAATTTTAGCCCATGGAATCTTTCCACCATAATTATCAGCATTTTTTCGTGAAGGTGTTCCACCACTTTTAATCTCGCATAAATCACCTAATAAAAGATATTTATTCACCCCAACATCACCTCCAACGCCTGTAAATCTTCTCTTATTTTCTCTTCTAGACAAATCAACTGCTGCAAAATCGCCCGGGGAGACTCAAACTCCACCTCCTCATAACTTACCTCTTGATAACACTGTATCTAAGTTTTAGCTAGGCAATATTAAGAACCCAGCATAAAAGCTTGAAGAAAGAAGCTATAAATAACACCAATTTTAAACACATTAATCGCATTAACCCAAAGAGAGCGATTTTTTTTCAGATAAACCCAGCGACTAACTATTTCAGTAAATAGTAAAATTAATCCTGCCCCAGGTACATCCCACCAAGCAGCTTGTCCGGCAGTACTATTAATTGCTAAACCCATAAAAAAACCGAACAAAATACTAATCAAAATTAGGGAAACACTGCGCCAAGGATTAGCAAAAAAATTCTGAAAAGCCAGAGAAAGATTACTAACTAAAGAGTCTAAACGAGTTCTTTGCATTTGTCAAATAAATTAGCGAGCAACACGATTAAGCAACCACAATCCACTTATAATACCACTTAAATGAGCTGTGATTGTATTAGTATTAGCCTGAATAATCAATAAATCAATAGAATTCACAAACTCTTGAGGATCAGAACCTATCGCTAATTGAGGACGATTAAGAGATTTAGCTAAAACAAGACCAACTAAAGCCTGTGCTCCCACTGTTACTAACAACATACCCGCTAAATTAATCATTAAACCAATTCTAATGATTCTAATTGTATCAGATTTTTTCGGCCGCAGAGTAGGATCGGGATTGGCAATTTTGCGAGATATTTTACCATAGCGATAAAAGAAAATAATCGAAGCAACCAAGAAAATTATACCACAACCAGCACACAAGATCCCGAAACCAGTTCCTGGAGTGTTTTGTTGAGTTCCTAATAAACTGGGAATACTAAATAACAAAGTTACTGCCGCAATTACTCCTAGAACAATTTGTGACCAAAAGCCAATCATTCCCACTCTTTGAAGAGATGTGACTACTTTTTCAACACTACTAGGTATAAAACGGCTAATTTCAGAATTTCTAGTCATGACAATTATTGAGTTTTGTAAAATGTACATATATTACCTAACTTAATTTTCCTATTTTTTTGCTTTAATCGCCATATTTTTGCTAAAGTAATAGTTGAGAGTAGACGAGGTGGTTGCGGATTCACATAATTTTAAAAAAGTGAGTTCGAGGAAAGTCCGGGCTCCCGAAAAACCAAACTTGCTGGGTAACGCCCAGTGCGGGTGACCGTGAGGATAGTGCCACAGAAAAATACCGCCTCTATTACAGAGGTAAGGGTGCAAAGGTGGGGTAAGAGCCCACCAGCAGTATCGAGAGGTACTGGCTCGGTAAACCCCGGTTGGGTGCAAGGTCGAAGGAAACAAAGGTTGGTTTTTTCCCCGTTTCCGCTTTAGGAGAACCGCTAGAGGAATTTGGTAACAAATTTCCCAGATAGATAACTGCCCTCTTAACTTAAGTTAAGGGAACAGAACCCGGCTTACGTTTCTACTCTTAAAAAAAAATAGCCACAAGTAAAGTTGACTAGTAATTCCAGTGGAAGATCCGCGTCGTAAGAAACAGTTAGAGACATTATTACATAAACTAGGTTTAGTAGATATTACACAAGTAGATATATCATTGATAGATCTAGCTTTAACTCATTCTAGTATTTCTCAAACAGCTAATTATCAAAAATTAGAATTTGTGGGAGATTCAGTAGTGAGATTAACAGCAGCGGAAATATTGCTAGAAAATTATTCAGCAGCACCAGTAGGGGATTACGGTGCCGTGCGTTCTGTTCTGGTGAGCGACCAACATTTGGCAGAAATTGCCGAAAGTTACGGAATAGAAAACTACATATTGACGGCAGTTAGTATTAATCATAATCATGGGGCTAAAACTTCTTTATTAGCAGATACTTTTGAAGCTATTTTAGGGGCACTATATCTAAGTACTCGCGATATGAGTTTAGTTAGACCTTGGTTAGACCCTATTTTAATAGCAAAAGCAAATGAGGTTTTAGCTTGTCCCGCACGTCAAAACTATAAAGATGCCCTTCAAGAATGGACTCAGTCAGAATATAAATTATTACCCAAATACAGGGTGACAGAAAACAAAGATATTAAAAATCATACAGAAAGATTTATTGCACAAGTGTGCTTAAAAGACCAACAATTAGGACAAGGAAGAGGCAGAACGAAAAAAGCAGCAGAACAAGCAGCAGCTAAAGATGCTTTTTTTAGTGTGGTTGTACAACAAAAAGAGTGATTTAAAAAACAGTGATTACAAAAAAAGGAATAGTTCTAATTGGTGTCGGACGTTGGGGAATTAATCTACTGCGCAACTTGTTAGAACATCCTCACAGCAACATAGTAGCCATTGTTGACCATTCTTCTGCTAGATTAGCTGAATGTCAAGCTAAATTTAATCTCAATCCTCAGAAGGTGATAATGGCCACAGATTGGCAAAAAGTACGCCTACATCCAGGAATTGATGGGGTGGTAGTGGCTACTCCAGCTACTACCCATTATGATTTAATTAAAGATTCCCTGGAGTTGGGTTATCATGTTCTAGCAGAAAAACCTCTGACTCTTGACCCGCAAGAGTGTAGAGAGTTAACTTATTTAGCTTTGCAACAACAAAAACAGTTACTTGTAGATCATACTTATTTATTTCATCCAGCAATTCAACGAGGTAAACAAGTATTAGATACAGCAGAATTGGGGGAATTACGATATGGTTATGCTAGTCGCACCCATTTAGGACCTGTACGTCAAGATGTCAACGCTTTATGGGATTTAGCTATTCATGATTTAGCGATTTTTAATTATTGGTTAGGAGAAATTCCTATTCAGGTAAAAGCAGAGGGGAAAGTTTGGTTACAATCTCCACAAGCTGACTTGATTTGGTTAACTTTAACATACCCTTCGGGATTTGAAGCAGTGATTCATTTGTGTTGGCTAAATCCTGATAAGCAAAGACGTTTATCTGTGGTAGGTAACCAGGGGAGTCTGATTTTCGATGAATTGGCAACTTCAGAACAATTAGTTAAGCAACAGGGATATTTTTATCAAGAAGAGGGGAAATTTATTCCTACAGGACAAGTTAGGGAAAAGTTGAGTGTAGCAAAAGTAGAACCTCTACAACAAGTGTGCGATCGCTTTTTAAGTAGTTTAGATAGTTCTATTGTAGACTCTAGTTCAGGAGAGTTAGCTACTGAGTTAGTTTCTATTCTGAGTTGTTTAGATTTATCCCTGCATCAGCAAGGAAAAGTAGTTAAGATTCCAGGTAAAGATAGACAGTAGCAATGATTTATTGGCGATCGCCATTTGTGACTCTACCAGAAAAATTATGTAGAGGCGCTCTTGTTTGCGCCCTAATTCTTGAGGTTACTTAACTCAGATATTGCATCTTTATCACTCATTTACTGGTGGGGGTTGAGTCTTGAAGTCTTGAAGTCTTGAAGTCTTGAAGTCTTGAAGTCTTGAAGTCTTG
>NZ_JALKVM010000352.1:0-6831 GCF_057440575.1 Johannesbaptistia floridana | reverse complement strand
ACTCATACATTGCGCCCATCCCTGATACTCATACATTGCGCCCATCCCTGATACTCATACATTGCGCCCATCCCTGATACTTATACATTGCGCCCATCCCTGATACTTATAGCAGTAGTTCGTGTTAACACAATATATTTTGATTGATCACAAATGATCCGCGAGAGAAAACCTGCTCAAAATTGCCAGCCTTTACCAGTTAATGGTTTGGGGTCACAAATAACTTGTGAAGTGGCGGAGAGCGCCTCCCAATAACTCAAGATTATTGACCACAAAACAGCCTCTAAGGCGCTCTCCGCTTTCGTTGGCAATTTTGAGTAAGTTTATTGCACCCCCCCAACCCCCCTTTGTAAAGCTATGCTTTATAAACATCTTTCTTAACATAAAACTTGACAAAAACTATAACTTGTGGTTAAGTGTTTTTTCAGATTTTGTTTAAGAAAATAATGTATAAAAATATACATTTAATCAGCAAATTCAGTAATTTTACTTAAAACCCCTCTCCCTGCTCCCTGCTCCCTGCTCCCTGCTATACAAAGGTTTCAGAGTTGCTTATAAAGGATAGCTTAGTAAAGGGGGGCTTTTTATCACAGTTGTAAACATCTACAAGGCGAGTTGCTATAAAAAAGAGAAGTAGGGTGCGTTAACGAAGTGTAACGCACCATAATTTATGTAGTAATCAAAAATTTATCTTAAAATAAAATATATTAGTATTTTAGGTTAATTAAATATTCTTGCTGTCAAATTTAAACAAACTAGTTTGTACATAGTAAGGGGCTAAGTACACAGTGTGACGGACCGCAAACTCAAAAAATTGATAAAAATATGATGATGATCTTATCGGCGATCGCACGAAAGACAAGGAGAAAAAGATATTATTTAAAGATGGCGATCGCACTCCTAAAAAAGTACTGAAATTTGCCAACAGGCTAGAATCAATTTTTAAGGGGTTAGGATCAATTCTTTTACTCATTACTCATTACTCATTACTCATTACTCATTACTTAACCGCCACAAGTAAATGAGTGATAAAGATGCAAGATCTGAGGAGAACCGTCTTTTTTTCCGTAAGTATTATACTAGAACCAAATCAAAACATATTGCTAAAACTAAAACACTAGGAATGAATAAACCTGCTCATGAAATCATCGAATCTATTTATCAGGCGATAAACTCCAGAGATATTGACGCGGCTATGGAGTGGATAGATGATAGTTGTATTTACGAAGACCTTAATTTTTCTCAACCATTTCGAGGCAAAGAAGCAGTAAGAAAGCTTTTATTAGAATCCTGTAAAGGAGTGCCGTCAGATTTATGTTTTGTTATTGACGATTACACCAAAGGAGATGACCAAGCTGTAGGAATAGTTTGGCATGTAGAATTGGGGGGTATTCCTTTTCCCAATGGTAGAGGAGCAAGTTTCTATCGCTTTTCTCAAACCACAGGAAAATTAATCTCAGCACGTGATTTAGTTGAACCTCCGATTAAACCAGGAAAAGCAGCATTTTTTATTATTAGATTAGTATCCCCATTAGTAAGAATATTGTTGACACAAAAACATGCTAAAAATAGGCAAAATACCTCTATTTCTAGAGAAAGTAAGAATTTTTTGGTTTGGCTATTTGGATTAATCGCTGTCGCTTATATTTACTTCTTATTATTATCTCCTCCTGGACAGATTCTTCCAGGTGAACCAGTTTGGGCAATCAAACCCGAAACCATAGAGGAAATAGGCAATGAGTCTTTGAATTTTTTCTTAGTCTTACCTATTTTAAATCTTCTGGGTATTCAATATTTACAAGCTCCTATAGTTCATCCTGTTTCAGAAGCAATCTTTAACTTTGCCGAAGCCTGGATTTTTATGTTTTTGCCCCTTTTATTAGCAGATAGTAGAACTAATAATTGGCCTAAAACTCTGATTTGGGGTTTAGCAATGTTTGGTACTAATGCTGTACTAACTCCCTATATGGCTTTACGCTACAGAAATCCAATTCCTCCACCAGAACAGAAAAATAAACAGAACAAGACTTTAGCTCGTATATTTGGGATAATCGGGCTAAGTGTAGGCATAATTGCCTTATGTTGGTTTTTTCTAGGGAGACCCGAGTTTGGAGACTTAGCAGAGAGAATAGCATACACAAAAGAGCAACTGAGTACAAACCGAGTTACTCTAGCTTTTTGTATAGATTTGGGGCTTTTTGCTCTTTTTCAAGCTTTACTTCTCAAGACAGTTGAAAGTAAATTAGGCTGGTTTCGTTACGTTCCTTTTTTTGGACTTGCTGCCTGGTTAATTATATAAAGTTTGCTGAAGAATAACGAGGTTCGTAGTTGGACTTTAGTCCAAAAGATTTGACGGAATATCAGAGGAATTCGGAATTCGGAAATACATAACCATCAAGTCTTTTTGTTTCACTCATTATGTATAGCAGTAGTTCGTGTTAACACAATATATTTTGATTGCTCACAAATGATCCCCCCAACCCCCCTTTACTAAGGGGGGCTTTTTATCACAGTTGTAAACATCTACTTGCGTTAGTACAATAGTACGGGCGCGAGTGATGTGAATCAAGGCGCGGGCTTGTAACCTTATTTTGAGATTTTACAGTACATACTGTAGGTTGGGCCCTTGGTAACGAAACCCAACAATCTAACTCGTTGTCTCCCACTGGTTGCCACCTCTTCCTCACATCTTGCATCAAAACCCAAATGTTATTGGTGGTGGTTGAGTTTTGAAGTAATGAGTTTTGAAGTAATGAGTTAAAGAATTAATGCGATCGCCCTTAAAAATTGCTTGACCTTTGCTACGATCTTAGGCTAAAGAGAAATGAACTTTTTCTGAGGTTCATTTAGTACATATAGCAAGCTCGCAAATAGATGTTTACAGTTATCATCAAAAGCCCCCCTTAATAAGGGGGGTTTGGGGGGATCATTTATGTAAATATAGTTAACACTATAACTAGCACTGCTATAAGTACTGGTGCAAAATCTGAGGTAGCCTATTTATATTTTGTCTCTATCGCTATAATTACCAAATTGGAAACACAGAATAGCAACAACTAAGATAACAATAATTAGCCATTGCTGAGAAGAAGCCTTTTGACCAGATAGAGTGATACTGATAATAAACTGGAGTATAGGACTAATAACATAAATAGAACCGATGGTAGAAGCCCATGTCTCTTGCTTAGCAAAGCCTATCAAAATATTAGAGATAATTGCAACACCACACACAGTAAAAATTAGCAATCTTCCTTCTAAATAACTTTCTTGTAAACCATTAAATTGTAAAAGAATAACTAAAGCTATAGGAAGCAACAATAAATACTGTATAGTTAATAAAACTAGACTGCGGCAGAATGTTTTGCCAGGCAAACAATCACCATAATATTTATCCACAAAATAAGATACTTTTCTAGATACACAGACTTCTACAGCCCAAGTAATTGCAGTACCTAAATTGTATACTAATCCCATAGAGGAAGTTTCCTTAAGCACCATTGCTACAGCTAAGCCACCAGCAAATAAAGCCAAATAACTGTAAAAACATCTACTTTCCTTTAAGAAAACTACACTTAAAAATAGAGTGATTAAAGGAGCAATTAACATACCTATAGAGGCATCTAGCTCATATCCTCTCATAATAGCCATAATATAAATTATCTGATGAGATAATAAGAAAAATACTGGCAATCCCAAACAGGACAAAATAGTAAGTTTCAAGTTTTTAATCAAATAGGGAAAGTTTCCAGTAAATACAGTTAGAAGACTAAGAGGCACAAAGCCATCTACTATTCTCATAGCAGTAAGTTGTAGAGGATGGATATCAGGAAAAAGCTTCCAACCAAGAGGTAATAAACCAAAGCTAATAGTAGCCATAAAGGCACAAGTGAGGGCCAGTGGTTTTCTAGTATTTACATTCATTATTCATCACCGAAAATTGAGTATTTGAGTAGAGATAAAAGGTGATGTAAGTATTTAGATACGAAAATAGTGTATACTTACATCGCACCCAATACTGCTCGGATAAGAATCAAACATATTTCTTCTGAGAAAGCAGGGAGCAGGGAGCAGGGAGAGGGGTTTTTGGCTTTGTAATTAATCTCCTTTCAAACTTACTCTAATCAATAATTTTCTCTTAACAAAAGCAGTATTGACATCGTACCTAGTCTTTTTTAGCTAAAGAAATAGAAAAGAATAGCCACAAAAACAGAACTGAAAGCAGCAAAGCTAAGTATGGTTATTTCTATTTGATACTGTTGATATTTGTTCATGAGTTAGCTCCTATTAATCAAAATCAGTTAATGAAGTTTCGTTTTGATGATTTTAGTCTAACCATGCTTTTGAGGTCCTTGCCATTAAAAATTAAGGAAAATAATTAGTATAAATTAGAAACTTATTATTAATTATTTAGAATTATAGATTGTTATAAATAATATCAAGTTCGGGTGAATACTTACGATAAAAATGAGGTAAGGCAGGAGGCAGGAGGCAGGAGGCAGAAGGGAAGAAAGAAGGTATGAAGGTAGAACTTTATCATAACTAATTAAACGGACATAATATAATAGGTGATACTAGATAATAATTAATTAACGAAAGTTAGTTAACTAACAAAAAGTCAGAAAAAATTAGAAAAAGTTATAAAAAGTTAGAAAAAATTATTTAGCAAATTCAATTAATATTTAGCTAGAATAATTAACAAGCAAAATAATCATATATCAACCCAATAAATATGACCATACACGACGCCTACCTAAGAAAAATAAGTAAAGAATTAAAACTACCACCCCAAGAAAACGATTGCTTTCTCCATCGCTGGCATCCCCGTAATCAAAACGAAAAAACCGCCACTGTCGCCAAACAACTAAGTGATACTTATTCAGGAATTGAAAACACCTTCACCACAATCACTGCCAATGTGGGAAAAAAGATAATTAAGCACTATAGTTTGCCAGCAGTTGAAAACGGCAGACAACGCTTCCATCAAACTTATCGCTGGTTGTGGGAAACTAAATTTGTCAGTGAAGCCTGGAATTTCTGTAAAACCCAAGCTATTTATCATCCCACAGGGATGAAAATGAAGCCAATTGAGATAGATATAAAGACAGATAGATATGCTGACTTAGAGGAGATTCCCGAAGAAGACTCCAGACAACTGATTCAAAAACAACGTTATCGCCTAACAGTAGACTTTTCCCAAGAGTTATCAGAAATGAATTCAGAAGCATATTTACTACTAATGTCTGAAGACTCCCAAGGAGTAAAACAACTATTTTCACCATCGAAACCCTATGCCAAGATACCAGTAACACCAATTACATCCAACCAAGCCATCAGTATCCCACCCCCGGTGACAACAGAGGCAGAAGCAAAATTTAGGGCTCGCTCTTTAAAATACTCGAATTTTGGGAGAGAATATTTTTTAGCAATAATTACACCACAACCACTAGAGTTAAGTTGGGTAACACTAGAGATTCCTAGTAAAAAACAAGTGAGATTAGATGGTGAGAGAGTAGAGGAAATATTTACAAAGTTGTCTCAGCAACCAGAAGCAAAAGCGTTTTATAAAGAGTTTGAGGTGATTGAAGGATGAGTGAAGATATATTAGCCAGAATTAAGCGATTCTTGGCAAGAATTAATGTATTTGGGCAAATTAATCAATTAAATCCATTAGCCAGAATTAATCGATTAAATCAGGAAGTAGTAAAACTTTATCCTCAATCTCGTTATCAAGAGGCTATTGCTGCTTGTTTAGAGGCGATGGAGTTGGGGAGAAAGCATAATTTGACTCAAACCGAATCCTACGCCACCACTCTGCATAATTTAGCCTGGTTATATCAAGATATAGGAAATCTACCCCAAGCAAGGGAATATTACCAGGAGGCTTTAGAAATAAAAGCAGACACAGTAGGCAAAAAAACCGAATCCTACGCCATCACTCTGGATAATTTAGCCCGGTTATACCAAGATATAGGAAATCTACCCCAAGCAAGGGAATATTACCAGGAGGCTTTAGAAATAAAAGCAGACACAGTAGGCAAAAAAACCGAATCCTACGCCACCACTCTGGATAATTTAGCCGGGTTATACCAAGATATAGGAAATCTACCCCAAGCAAGGGAATATTACCAGCAGGCTTTAGAAATAAAAGCAGACACAGTAGGCAAAAAAACCGAATCCTACGCCATCACTCTGCAAAATTTAGCCCGGTTATACCAACAAATAGGAAATCTACCCCAAGCAAGGGAATATTACCAGGAGGCTTTAGAAATAAAAGCAGACACAGTAGGCAAAAAAACCGAATCCTACGCCATCACTCTGGATAATTTAGCCGGGTTATACCAACAAATAGGAAATCTACCCCAAGCAAGGGAATATTACCAGGAGGCTTTAGAAATAACAGCAGACACAGTAGGCAAAAAAACCCAATCCTACGCCATCACTCTGGATAATTTAGCCCGGTTATACCAAGATATAGGAAATCTACCCCAAGCAAGGGAATATTACCAGCAGGCTTTAGAAATAAAAGCAGACACAGTAGGCAAAAAAACCGAATCCTACGCCACCACTCTGGATAATTTAGCCGGGTTATACCAACAAATAGGAAATCTACCCCAAGCAAGGGAATATTACCAGGAGGCTTTAGAAATAACAGCAGACACAGTAGGCAAAAAAACCGAATCCTACGCCATCACTCTGGATAATTTAGCCCGGTTATACCAAGATATAGGAAATCTACCCCAAGCAAGGGAATATTACCAGCAGGCTTTAGAAATAAAAGCAGACACAGTAGGCAAAAAAACCGAATCCTACGCCATCACTCTGGATAATTTA
>NZ_JALKVM010000351.1:0-52732 GCF_057440575.1 Johannesbaptistia floridana | reverse complement strand
TGAGAGGAAATGAGGGACATAATTTATGTTGCATAGTTATATCCATCCGCTTTGTTCTAATAAATATTCTCTGACTTCGTAATTAAATAATGTTCCTTGTTGATATTCGACTCCTGAGATTTCAGAATTGTCTATTTTTTGGAAATCAAACCTCACTAATTCTTGAACAATACTATTAATTGGGCATAGTTTGATTAGAACTAAGACTGGTCAACTATAGGCTTTTGCAAGCCCCCACTATCATCGGTACTCCGATTATAGTGGTGGGATGTTGACCTTTTACTTCGGTTAGAGAAAATTGCCATAGCATCTACTCTAACAAAAAAAGTAGCAATAATTAGCTAAAAGTATAATAATCATAGCCAGTTTAAACTAAAAAACCCAACACAGAAAAACTAATTTCCGCGTTGGTAGTGTTATTGAGATTGTCTTTAAACAAGATTAGGTCAAGCTAGGTTGTGGAGCATCATAAACTTTAAAATCGCTTTTTTGAGCACCGCATACAGGACATTGCCAATCATCTGGTATCGCCTCGAAGGGAGTACCAGGCTCAATTCCAGAATCAGGGTCTCCTTTAGCAGGATCATAGATATAGTCACATTTTTGACAAATATATTTATTCATAAATATTGTGTTTCTCCAATTACTCGGTATTAATAACTATCCTAGGGAAATAATCGAAGCTTGAAATCTTTCTATAGTTTTAATGTTTGAGTAATATCTATTTCTCAAGACATAGAGCATTATCAACAACGCGATCGCCATAAAAGAGGGTATATAGCAGTACAAACAAATGAAATTATACACGCATCCAGTTTATATACTCGCAGTTTAAAAATGAGGTTCGTAGTTGGACTAAAGGTCCAAAAAATATAGCGCTACCCGCAGGGAATACTCATATCTTGTATCAAAACTGATGGGCTAAAGCCCTACTACAAACTCATCTTTACATAATAACTGGGTTTTATAACTAGGATTTGGTATTAATTCTGCCCAGATGCTTAGGGCTACAAAATAAAAAAACCCACACTGAAACGATTAATCAGTGTGAGTTGTGTGGAGACTAATTAAAAATTAGTAGTCAAAGTCGCCGCCGGGAGCTGCGGGAGCTTTTTCTTTCTCTGGTTTATCCGCTACAATACATTCTGTAGTAAGAACCATACCAGCGATAGAAGCAGCATTTTGTAAAGCTGAGCGAGTAACTTTAGCAGGGTCAACAATACCTGCGGCAAATAAGTCGCAGAACTCATTGTTAGCAGCATTGTAACCAACGTTAAATTCTGTTTCTTTAACTTTTTCAGCAATAACTGCACCATTTTGGCCAGCGTTTTCCGCAATCCGTTTTAAAGGAGCAGGAAGAGCACGGACTACAATCATGGCACCTGTTAATTCTTCGTTAGCAAGGTTGCTGTTAGCCCATTCGGAAAGCTGAGGAGCGAGGTGAGCGAGGGTAGTTCCACCACCAGGTACTATTCCTTCTTCTACAGCAGCTTTAGTGGCGTTAATGGCATCTTCTAAACGAAGCTTACGGTCTTTCATTTCGGTTTCAGTAGCAGCACCTACTTTGATTAAAGCTACACCACCAGAAAGTTTAGCTAAACGCTCTTGTAATTTTTCTACGTCGTAAGTAGAATCGGATTCTTCTATTTGACGACGAATTTGCTCGCAACGAGCTTTAACCTTGTCTTCGTTACCTTCAGCCACAATAGTAGTGTTGTCCTTAGTAATGGTAACACGACGAGCTGAACCAAGCATTTCTACTTTAGCGCTTTCTAGTTTTAAGCCTGCGTCTTCACTAATTAATTCGCCACCAGTTAAAACGGCAATATCTTCGAGCATTTGCTTACGGCGATCGCCAAAACCAGGAGCTTTAATTGCGGCTACTGTTAGTACACCACGTAAACGGTTAACTACTAAAGTAGCTAAAGCTTCTTTCTCAATATCTTCAGCAATAATTACTAAAGGCTTACCTTGGCGTGCCGCTTGTTCTAGGATAGGAACTAAGTCTTGAATTAGGGTAATTTTTTTGTCAGTGATTAAAATCAAGGGATCTTCAAACACCCCTTCCATACGTTCGGTATCAGTGACGAAGTAAGGAGAAATATATCCCTTATCGAAGCGCATACCTTCAGTAACTTCTAGTTCAGTAGTCATAGACTTACCTTCTTCTAGAGAAATTACTCCGTCTTTACCCACTTTGTCCATCGCTTTAGAGATCATTTCACCCACTTCTTGGTCGTTACCGGCTGAAATTGACCCTACTTGTGCGATCGCCTTAGAATCTTCGATGGGTTTAGCGTGTTCTTTAATTTTTTCTACTAAAAATTCTGTAGCTTTATCGATTCCACGCTTGATGGCGATTGGATTAGCCCCTGCGGCTACATTACGTAGACCTTCTTTGACAATTGCGTGAGCGATTACTGTAGCAGTTGTAGTTCCATCTCCTGCTACATCGTTAGTTTTAGAGGCAGCTTGGCGAATTAAAGATACTCCAGTATTCTCGATATGATCTTCTAATTCAATTTCTTTAGCGATAGTTACACCATCGTTGACAATTTGAGGAGCGCCAAATTTTTTCTCTAAAACTACGTTACGACCTTTGGGACCTAGAGTCACTGCTACTGCTTCTGCTAGTAAGTCAATACCTCTTTCTAAAGCACGACGTGCATCTTCGTTGTAAATGATTGATTTAGCCATAATTTCTCTGTTCCTTAACTCCAATAGTTGTTTGTGGATAAAGTTGCTTTTTGCGGTTATTTTAAGAAACTGCTGCTAGGATATCTTTTTCTGATAGTAGTACGTAGTCGTCACCAGCTAGTTTGATATCAGTACCTGCATACTTGGAATATAAAACTTTGTCTCCTACTTTTACTTCTACAGGAGCACGAGAACCGTCTTCATTGAGTTTCCCTGCACCTACTGCTACTACTTCTCCTACTTGAGGTTTTTCTTTAGCTGTATCAGGGAGTAAAATACCTCCACTAGTTTTTTCTTCTGAGGGACTTACTTTTACGAATACGCGGTCCCCCAAGGGTTTCACTGTAGATACATTGATACTAATTGCAGCCATAAGTTATCCTCTTTCTTTATTGTTGTAAAATCGAATTAGGTTTTTTAATTTGTGAGAATTTATTTAGCACTCTCACCTTACGAGTGCTAATGTAACGAAACTTAGGTTACTATGGCAACGGGGTAAGGAGTGCGGTTTACCGAACTTAGGCAAAAAATTATGAATGCAAAAAGACACATACTCGCCGCTCTTGGCAGCAATATTTATTTAATCTGTTGTCTATCAGGGATAGCACAGGCCCAAACAGAAGGTTCCTGTTATATGGTTAATGACACAGGAAATACCATTGATTTATCTGCCCTTTGTGGACAACCATCAGCAATAGGTAATAATCAGGGAAATCAAACTCAATCATCCCCAAATGAGGAAAATACAGGCGTATCTAATAGAAATAGTCCCTATGTAAGGGGTAGTGAAGCTACAGAAGAATTGCCACCAGAGCAATCAGAGGCACAACAAGCACCCCCTTCAGCAACAACTGAAGAAGATGGTAGTTTAGGAAGGTCCTTGCGGCGTTTACGTCAGAATGGAAGTATGAGACAAAGATAAAAATAGTAATAGTTGTTGGTTTTCTCTAGCATCGAACCTTTTAATTCATCCGACTTTTGTCCCTTAGCTTAAAAGCGTAAGGGAATTTCTGTCGGTTGGTTTAAATGAATAGTTGGTTAGATAGTTTTGAGACCTAACTAAATTTTATATTTCTGCATTACCACTAGCTAAGATGGAATTACCATCCCACCTGGAGGTACTTGCTCGTTCAACCAAAGCTAAGACATCATTGCGAGTCAATTTTTCTTTACCAAGAGCAATAACCTCCAAAGTTCCATAAGCTAAAGCCAGAGGAATTTGACAGAAATTTAAAGCAGGACCAGGAGGAAGTGATTTAGTGTAAAGATCAGCTAAATGTAAGTTATCGCGAGCGTAAGTTTGCATCATAGTGTGGTTCCAACCATTGGGAAAAAAATCGACTCCCCGGAGACGGTCTTCTTTATAGTTACGCAAAATATTCACAGATTGTAAACCACGACCGAAGCCAATAGCATACATACGATTAGTTT
The DNA here is from genome assembly GCF_057440575.1 of Johannesbaptistia floridana. Taxonomy (NCBI): domain Bacteria; kingdom Bacillati; phylum Cyanobacteriota; class Cyanophyceae; order Chroococcales; family Cyanothrichaceae; genus Johannesbaptistia; species Johannesbaptistia floridana. The sequence goes on along the minus strand of NZ_JALKVM010000351.1, from coordinate 48,604 downwards.
TAGTATTATTGTACCAAGACCATAAATCAGAAAGTAATAAGCCAACAGCACCAGCTACACTAAAAGTATAACTATCTAAGTCAGCACGGGTTTCTATTTTCCAATTATTCTCAGACCAATAAGCCATGCGATCAGCCATAGCAGCAGTAGCATCCCAAATTCTAGGAGCGATCGCCACAGGTGCTAAGCAACACCATTCACCAATTCTCACAGTAACTTCAGCCAGTTGACTTTCTTTAGTTTTAATTCCAGTAACAAAATCATTAATTTGAGAGTTTTCTCTACTAGCTTGTAAGTTAAAACTCAGTTGACGTAATAATTTAGTTTTAGTGAGATTATCAAGAGAGGGATGATCTTCAATCTCGTCAATCGCCCTCATACATAAATAAGCAGAAGCAACGGCTTCTAAGAGTTCATCTGGTAAACGAGAGATAGGAATATAAAAAGTGCGACTCGTCTGTTTGAGAATGTCTAAAGCATTTTCACGTAAACTCATTAATTTAGCTCCTCACGCCATAAAGAATATCCAAAGATTTACTCAAGTATTCAACTTCGTTTTTAGCAATAATCATAACTGAATTGCGAAAATTTAGGAAACTTTTGTGAATTAGCCTCCAACTACTACAAGTTGAGATTAAGCTATGCTTATCCTAAAATACTTTTACTAATTCCACAAAACAAAATTAGCTAATGACAGAAAATTTACGGAGTAAAATTGTTACTCAAGGACAAAAGCGAGCTCCCAACCGCGCCATGTTGCGAGCAGTCGGCTTTGAAGATCAAGATTTTAGTAAAGCCATTGTTGGTATAGCCAATGGCTATAGTACTATTACACCCTGCAATATGGGAATCAATGATTTAGCAAAAAAAGCTGAAATCGCCGTCAAAGAATCGGGAGCAATGCCCCAGCTTTTTGGCACAATTACTATCAGTGATGGCATTTCTATGGGGACAGAAGGGATGAAATACTCTCTCGTTTCTCGTGACGTAATTGCCGATTCCATTGAAACAGTCTGTAACGGTCAAAGCCTCGATGGAGTATTAGCTATTGGCGGTTGTGATAAAAATATGCCCGGTGCCATGATTGCTATGGCTCGTTTGAATATTCCTAGTATTTTTGTCTATGGTGGCACAATTAAACCAGGTTACTACCAAGGACAAAAACTCAATATAGTTAGTGCCTTTGAAGCCGTAGGACAGTATAGCGCAGGCAAGATTACAGAAGGGGAATTACTAGAAATTGAACGTCATGCTTGCCCGGGTGCTGGTTCTTGTGGAGGTATGTATACGGCTAATACCATGTCCTCAGCATTTGAAGCTATGGGGATGAGTTTACCCTATTCCTCGACTATGGCAGCTGAAGACGCAGAAAAAGCCGATAGTGCGGCTAAATCAGCTTTTGTCTTAGTAGAAGCAATTCGTAAGCAAATTTTACCTAGTCAAATTCTCACTCGCAAAGCTTTTGAAAATGCTATTTCTGTAATAATGGCAGTAGGAGGTTCTACTAACTCAGTCCTACATTTATTGGCGATCGCCAACACCATGGGAGTAGACCTCAAACTTAATGATTTTGAAGTTATTCGTCAAAGAGTTCCTGTACTTTGTGACCTCAAACCCTCGGGTAAATACCTGACTACTGATTTACACCAGGCAGGAGGAATCCCCCAAGTGATGAAAATGCTTTTAGTCAATGACTTAATTCATGGAGATGCCATAACCATCACTGGTCAAACTATCGCGGAAATTCTGGCTGATATACCCGAAAAACCATCTCCTCAACAAGATGTTATTCACTCTTTTGATAATCCTATCTACACCAAAGGACATCTAGCTATTCTCACTGGTAACCTAGCACCAGAAGGAGCTGTCGCTAAAATTACTGGCATCAAAAAACGTCAAATTACTGGACCTGCTCGTGTTTTTGAATCAGAAGAAACCTGCTTAAAGGCAATTTTAGCCGGAGAGATTAAGCCAGGAGATGTAGTGATTATTCGTTATGAAGGTCCCAAAGGCGGCCCAGGAATGCGCGAAATGCTGGCACCTACCTCTGCTTTAATTGGGGCAGGATTAGGAGATTCTGTGGGTTTAATTACTGATGGCCGTTTCTCTGGGGGAACTTATGGCTTAGTTGTGGGTCACGTGGCTCCAGAAGCGGCTGTCGGAGGTCCTCTCGCTCTTGTAGAAGAAGGAGATCTCATCACCATCGATGCTGATAGAAATTTACTAGAAATTCAGGTGTCAGAAGTAGAATTGCGAGCAAGGCTGGAACATTGGCAACCTCTTCAACCTCGTTACACTCGGGGAGTACTTGCTAAGTATGCTAAGTTGGTTTCTTCAAGTTCTTTAGGCGCGGTCACTGATTTAGATCTGTTAAAATAGTAAATAGTCAATTACTATTGTTTGTGTCTCTCTTTCCCTTCTGTTTATCTAAACAGAAGGAAACTTCACTCAATAAAATTCACATAAATTCTGATGTTTTCATCTTCTCTTTCTTAATAATTCTTTAGACTCTTACTTAACATTAATAGGTCAACTCCATGGGTAATAACTCTGAGCAAACACGCCATATTCTAGTAATAGAAGATCGTAAGGCCCGTCGTCTTGTCACTCTAGAAAATAGCACTTATTCTATTGGTCGCGAGACAAAAAATAATATAGTACTTTATGAGCACCAAGTCTCCCGTCATCATGCTACTTTGTTAAGGATAGTTGACTATAAGACGGATCAATTTTTTTATCGGATTATTGACGGCGATTTGCAAGGAAAAAAAAGCACCAATGGCTTAACGATTAATAGCAAAAAAAGTTTATCTCATGAGCTTCAACATGGTGATATTATCGGGTTTGGAGGAAAAGCTAAAGCAATTTATAAAATTATATTTGACAGCAGTCCTGATTTTAACTTGATTGAAAATGATGAAGACGTAGAATCAGAAGAAAAAACTTCGATTGAGCAGAAAAAAAATCAAGCTAAAAATGAAGATATATCCAAAGAAACATTGGCATTTCCAGAAGAATCAGAATTAGAAGAATATAGCCCAAAAGATTTGGTTAGATTAGCATCTTTTCCAGAGTTAAGCCCAAATCCAATTATTGAGATCAATAACAAAGGAGAAGTAACTTATGCTAATAGTGCGGCAATTTTAAGATTTAAAGATATAGAAAATAGCAAAAAAAAACACCCAATAATTGCTGGTTTAATAGAAAAAAATAATATAGAAAATAAACCCCAAGGCTTGTTGGTAAGAGAAGTAAAAATAGGTTCAGAAATATTTGAACAATATGTTCACTACTTGGCTGATATCCAAGTAGTTAGAAGCTATATATTCGATTACACTAAACGCAAGCACAATAATATTGCGATCAAGGCCAGTGAAGCTATTTATCACTCAATTTTAAACAAACTCGATGAAGGAATACTACTGGTAAATGCAGTTTCTAAAAAAATTATTCAAGCAAATTATGCTTATAGCAATTTAACTGGCTACAGTATTCGATCACTGCTTAATTTATCATTATCAGATATAGTAGAGTTAGAAAAAGATGTAATAGAAAATCAAATAACTACCAATATTAGAGTAAATAATCAGTTAGTAGGAACATCAGTACATCGCCATAAAAATGGTTATCCAATTGATGTTAATGTGAAAGTCCATACCGTAAATTATGAAGATCAACAAACTATATGTTTAATTGTGACGGAGAAAAAAGAAGCCGATACTATTTCTCAAGATTTTAATCAAAATATTTTACTGTATGATCCTCTGACAGGATTACCAAATAAAACTCTATTTTTAGAACACTTGACTAAGGCAATTGCTAACGCCAAAAGACATCAAAATTTAGCGGGTATATTATTGATAGAAATCAATCATCGCGAAAAAATTACAACTACAATGGCAAGACAAGAACAAGAAAAGATTATCAAAACAATCAGTCAAGTAATTAAAAATAGTTTGAGGGCAGGAGATACAGTCTCTCGTTGGGATAGTTATCAATTTATTATCTTACTTTCACGTCTATTTGAAATTAAAGATATTGGTAAAATTGCCCAAAGACTATTAAAACACTTACAAGTTTTAGCTAAAGAATTTTCTATTAACTGCAACTTCAATATCGGTGGAAGTGTATATCCTACAGAAGGAGAAGAGGCTTCTGTATTAATTGATAAGGCAGAATATGCTTTAGAAAAAATCAAAGAAAAACCAGGCAATAATTTTTATAATGCTCAAGTTGACAAAAAAACAGTGAAACTCCTCAAAGCAGAAAAGCTTTTAGAAACTGCTATGGAAAAAGAAGAATTAAAAATATATTATCAACCTGTAGTAGCACTTGATGGCAAAGAAATTATATGTTTAGAAGCAATTATACATTGGCAACATGAAGAAGTTGGTATACTTACTCCCGAAAAGTTCATGCCTGTAGCAAAAAAAACTAACATGATTAATAAAATTGGCGACTGGTTAGTTAATACTATTTGTGAACAAAACCAAGCTTGGCGAGCCTATGGTATACCTATAGTTCCTATTAGTATTAGCTGTTCAGCTAAACAGTTTCAAGAAAGCAACTTGATAGAAAAACTAGTAGATGTTTTAGATAAATATGGATTAGAACATCATTTTTTAGAAATAGCTATTGACTCTGAATGTATTAGTGAAAATCAAGAGTTAGCAACTAAGAAAATTCAAGAATTAAATAAAGTAGGTATAAGTGTAAGTTTAGATGATTTTGGCACCGGGGTATCTTATCTTGAATATTTACAACAGTTTACCTTTAGTCACTTGAAATTACATCAATCTCTAACCAAATCAATTTTAAACCCAGACTCCAACAATGCGATTATTAACGCAGCGATCGCTCTCAGTAAAGTTTCTGACGTTAAAGTTATTGCTAAAGGTGTAGAAACAGCAGAACAAGTTGATAAATTACGAGAACTCCGTTGTCACGAAATCCAAGGAAATTTCATTTATCCACCCTTGAATCCAGAGGAGATAGTTCAAATTAATTCAGAATATTTCTCTTAAGTAAGTAAATTTCCTGACTACCTTCAGGAATTTTTTGCTTTGAAAAACAAAAAATCTGAGTTTTCCCCGAGGCTAAGGCTCTCAACATCAAAATAGTAGCAATGGGCATAGAAGATCCAACTCAGGTAAATCTACTTAGGACATTAGAGTGTGAAGTAATTCAAGGTAATCTTTGGGGAGCTTTTTTAAATAGTCAACAAGTAACGGAACTATTGCATCATGGCCTTGACTGACAGTAATTTTACTTAATAACTTTGCATCAGTCTAACTATATAAAAATATTTTAAAGATGCTAATTTAATTCATTTATTAGTTTTTAGATTAAAATATAGTTATGTAAGTGGAATAAAAACTAATAGGCCAAAAAAGCCAAAAATCATATTCAGAGTGAGAATAATTAAGGAAGTATAGATCCTGAAGGGAATTTAATCAGTAATATGAGCAACAACTTACCTTTTCGCCATATTTTAGTAGTAGAAGATGAAAAATCTAGGCGTATTGTCTCTTTAGAAGAAACCGTTTATTCTTTAGGGCGTGATTCTAGTAACGCTATAGTGATTTATGACCGCCAAGTCTCTAGAGTCCATGCGACTTTACTACAAGAAGAAGACACGGGCAATGGTCAAAGCATGTACAAAGTTATCGATGGCGATTTAAGAGGGAACATTAGCACTAACGGAGTTGTAGTGAATGGAAAACCTTGCTCGTCTCATGTATTAAAACACGGTGATGTACTACGTTTTGGAGAAAAGTCTAAAGCTTTATACTATATTCTTTCAGATCCTTCAGTAATTAATCTCTTTAGAGAAGATAGTGAGATAACCGACCAAGTTAGCAGTTTTAGTCAAAAAGTTACGAGAGTAGAATCAAAATCAGATATAAATCAAGAAAATTTTAGAACTACCGTAACTTCTAATCAAGAGCTCGAAGATATGAGCCAAAAAGAACTGATTAGGTTGGCTTCTTTTCCTGAGTTAAGTCCTAATCCAATTATAGAAATTAACTGGTCAGGAGAAATAACCTATATTAATCCGGCGGCAAGCTTAAAATTTAAAGAAATTTACCAAAAACAAACAAAACATCCCATATTAGCCGGGTTGACTGATAACTGTCAAAGCAAACACGGTAGCTTATTTGTTCGCGAAGTTAAAATCGGTAACGAGGTTTTTGAACAATATGTTCATTATTTATCAGAAAATAAACTGATTAGAAGCTACATTTTTGACTTTACTAAACGCAAGCAAGTAGAAGCAGTATTACGAGAAAGCGAAAGACTCTATAGGACTCTGCTGCGACAAAGTTTTGCAGGAACTATTTTAGTAGATGTAAAAACCCATAAAATATTAGAAGCTAATCAAAATTATTGTAATTTGCTAGGCTACTCCTTAGAAGAAATTTTAGGGATGACACTCGATGACTTGATAATTTTTAAGGAAGAAACATCCCCAGAAAATATTTATCAAATATTACAAGAAGAACAAGAGGTAGTGATAGAATCAGAACATTTAGATAAAAATAAAAATAAGCTTAAATTACAACTAAATGTAACGATGCTCACAGCAAGAAAGAAAGAAATATTTTGCTTATCAGTAAATCCTGTTAAAGAAAATCTATCACCACCACAATCACATGGAGAACCTTTAACAGATTTATATAATCAAAACTTTCTCAAAGAACATTTATCTATAACTATATCTAATGCACAAAATTATAAACATAAAATTGGTCTGATTGTTCTAGATATAGTCTCCTTTCAAGAAGTTAATAACCAATATGGAGAAGAAGTAACAAATTGTTGTCTCAAAGAAATTGGCAATCGATTAAAAATATGTCAAAAATATGGTGCTATTGCCATACATAGCGGCAATAGTAAGTTTTCCATACTCTTACCAATTATTGATAGCTTTAAAGATACAGCTCAATTGTCCCAAATACTCTTAGAAAATTTACAACAACCAATTACAGTTCATTTACAAAATGAGGAAGATTTAGGGACTGTAGAACAACAATATGAAATTAAAATACAACTAGGTATAGGCATAGTTATTTATCCCGGTGACGGCCAAGATTTTGACACCCTCTGGCGCAATGCAGAAACCGCTTTATCTAGAAGCTTAGAAAATAGAGGCAATAACTATCAATTCTATAGTGCTACTATGACCTCTAGGGCTCATCGGAAACTAAGAATAGAAGAATTACTAAAAAAAGCTTTATACAATCAAGGCTTGTTTTTAGCCTATCAACCTATAGTAAATCTTCGCTCGGGAATGATTACTGGCATGGAAGCACTCCTGCGTTGGCATAACCTAGAATTACAAAGAATTCCTCCCTCTACCTTGATTGGTATTGCTGAAGAAATGGGCCTAATTGTTCCCATCGGAGAATGGGTACTAAAAGCCGCTTGTACTCAAAATTATATCTGGCAACAAGATAATGTTTCTACTATTCCTATTAGCGTTAATTTGTCCTCCTTGCAATTTCACAACCCTAACTTAGCTACTACTGTAGCCAGAATATTGCAAACCACTAAACTTGAACCCCATTGGCTAGAATTGGAAATCACAGAACAAACAATTATGGAAAATTCCGATGCGGTTTTTAAAGTGTTGCGAAATTTATTACAAATGGGAGTGCAAATAGCCATCGACGGCTTCGGTAGCCATTATTGTTCTCTGAACTATTTGCAAAAATTTCCCTTTCATACTTTAAAACTAGACCAGTCTTTTATTAGCGACCTACAAGATAACTCTAGAGGTACAGCGGTAATCTCCGCCATGATTGGTCTAGGCGAGAGTTTTAATATGAGAGTTGTTGCTAAAGGAGTAGAAAAAATTCAACAACTAAAACTTTTGCGTCGTCTAGAATGTCAAGAAATGCAAGGTTATCTGTTTAGTGAACCTTTGATGAGCAATGATGCTACTAATGTGCTGAAGCGAGGGAATGTTAATTACTTAATACCTTAACCTGGTGTTAACCTAATTTAATCTCAAATTGTGTAAAGTTGAGCTAGGTAGTAAATTACTCAAATTTTGGGTTGGTTTCATGCTCTCAACTTATCAAACAATTTCAGAATTTTCTCCAGAACAAGAACATAAAGAACGGAGGTTATATTTCTACGAAAAAGGCGAAGAAATATACTTAGAACCTTCCGGTATTTGGCAAGTATATAAAGGAGTAGTGCAAGTAAGTCAGTTACAATCAAGCGGCGAAGAAATATTGCTAGGCTGGGTACTACCAAATAACTTTTTTGGAGAGTATTTCACAAAAGTATCTCCCTATCAAGGGAAAGCTCTTTCGGATGTGTATTTGAAATGGTATCTACTCGATGAAATAGAAAAAAATCAAATACTTAGTCAAACAATTATCAAACAACTGATCAACAAAAATAAACAAACAGAAGCATTATTAGCGATCGCCGGGATAAAAAGAGTAGAAGAAAGACTACAAAAATTGCTAGAATTACTAAAAGAAGAAGTTAGTGAACCAATCTCTCAAGGGCATCGCCTGATTGTGCGTTTCACTCATCAAAACCTCGCTAATACTATCGGCACAACTAGAGTAACTATTACACGCCTACTTGGAGAATTTCAACGCCAAGGTTGGATTAGTTTTGATAGCGATCGTCATCTTATCTTAGACAGAAATGCTTTTACCTAAAAAGTTTTCTTTTCTTCCCACACTCTCACTAAATAATGTGCAAGTTAGCAGCTAAATAGGGCCTTAAAGCTTTACAATGATTATTATTTATTAATCTATGGAGTGTTAATATCGCCACATGATCCAAGAAGTTTTTATGCCCGCTTTGAGCTCTACAATGACAGAAGGAAAAATAGTTTCCTGGAACAAATCCCCCGGTGAAAAAGTAGCAAAAGGGGAAACTATTCTAGTAGTTGAATCTGATAAAGCTGATATGGATGTGGAATCTTTTTACGAAGGATATTTAGCTACTATTACAGTAGAAGCAGGAGAATCAGCTCCCGTTGGTTCTACAATCGCTTTAATAGCTGAAACAGAAGCAGAAATAGAAACTGCTCGTTCACAAACCCCCTCTACTTCAAAAACTAAAACAGCACCAGCAGAAATTCCCACTCCTTCCCCTGAAGCTAACTCACCCATAGTTACACCAAAACCAGTAGCTATTCCCAGCAATAACGGTAACGGTCGTCAAAATGCTTCTCCTAAAGCTCGCAAATTAGCCAAAGAATTAGGCGTTGACTGGAAAAGTTTACAAGGAAGTGGTCCTCACGGTCGAGTAGTTGTTTCAGATGTAGAACAAGCGGCCGGTAAAACTACACCTAAAACCCAACCGACCCCACCACAACCTACTCCCCAAACCCAAGTGGCTAAACCTGTTTCTCCAGTTTCCACCTCCAGTCAAGGCGAACTAGTATCCTTGAATACATTACAACAGGCCGTTGTTAGAAACATGGTAGCTAGTTTAGAAGTTCCTATCTTTCATGTTAGCTATACAATTACTACGGATGCTTTAGATACTCTCTATCGTAAAATCAAAAGCAAAGGAGTAACAATGACGGCTTTATTAGCTAAGGCAGTAGCTATTACTCTCCAAAAATATCCCATTCTCAACGCTAGTTATACAAATTCCGGTATTCAATATCATTCTGACTCTAATATTGCGATCGCCGTAGCCATGCCTGATGGTGGCTTAATTACCCCCGTATTAACCAAAGCCGCTGATACTGATATTTACTCTCTCTCTCGTACTTGGAAAATGTTAGTAGACAAAGCCCGCGCTAAACAATTACAGCCTGAAGAGTATAATAGTGGGACCTTTACTCTATCTAATTTAGGTATGTTTGGTGTAGAACGCTTCGATGCTATCTTACCACCTGGACAAGGTTCAATTTTAGCCATTGGTGCCTCCCGCCCTCAAGTTACAGCTACCAAAGAAGGAATGATGGCTGTACGTAGTCAAATGAATGTTAATATTACCTGTGACCATAGGATTATTTATGGTGCTGATGCCGCAGCTTTCTTACAAGACTTAGCTAATCTCATCGAAAATGATACTCATTCCTTAACCCTATAAATAATCAGGTTACCCAACTAATTCTAAGCAATCTAGTGGGGGTTTCCTATTCAGGAATCCCCTTCATTTTGCCTTAGAGAGATTAATTCTCTTTGTTGACTATGTCTTACTATATTTTTAATTTAACTTTACAATACTTTTGCTTGGCCAGACTCGAACTCAGTACGATTCTCATATATGTCTAAAACATTATCTAACTGAGTCAGCTCAAAAATCATCTTATAGATTATCTGTTTCAATAATGATAACATTCTTTAGTATTGTCTAAATCTATAGTTACCTATGCAATTTGCCAAACGCTTGGAAAAAATTCCCCCCTATTTGTTCGCTGAACTAGATCGCAAACGAGATCAACTTATTAGTCAAGGAGTTGACATTATCAATATGGGAGTAGGTGACCCCGATCAACCTACTCCCGAACACGTAGTGAAAACTATGCACGAAGCCATTGATGATCCCTCCACTCACAACTATCCCCCCTATCAAGGCACTAAAGAATATCGCCAAGCTGCCGCAGCTTGGATGGAAAAGCGTTTTGGAGTTAAAGATTTAAATCCTGATACAGAAATTGTTTCTTCCATAGGTTCAAAAGAAGCAATTCACAACACCTTTTTAGCTTTTGTTGAGGCTGGGGATTATACTCTAATTCCCGACCCCGGATATCCTGTTTATCGCACATCTACTATTTTCGCCGGTGGAGAAGCTAAAACCATGCCCCTGGTAGCAGAAAATAACTTTTTACCAGATTTAACCGCAATTCCTAGTGAAATTGCTCGCCAAGCTAAATTACTGTGGATTAATTACCCTAATAATCCCACAGGTGCCATCGCCTCTATAGACTTTTTTACAGAATTAGTCGCCTTTTGTCGAGAGTATGATATTCTTTTATGCCACGACCACGCCTACTCAGAAATGTCCTACGATGGATATAAACCCCCCAGTATTTTAGAAGTGCCCGGCGCTAAAGATGTAGCCATTGAATTTCATAGTACCTCTAAATCTTATAATATGACTGGTTGGCGTATTGGGTTCGTCTGTGGAAATGCTACCGGAATAAAAGGTCTAGGACAAGTTAAAACTAATATCGACTCCGGTGCCTTCAAAGCCATACAAAGAGCAGCTATCTCTGCCTTTGAAACCAATCCGACAGATTTAGCTGAACTTATGTCCGTTTATCAGCGTAGACGAGATATCATCGTAGAAGGGTTACAATCCCTAGGTTGGCCAATCACTGCCCCCAAAGCTACTCTCTATGTGTGGGCACCAGTTCCCTCAGGCTACACCTCCACTGACTTCGTGAGTCTGCTTTTAGAAAAATGTGGAATCTTAGTCCCCCCCGGAAATGGCTACGGTGCAGAAGGAGAAGGCTTTTTCCGTATTGCCTTAACTGTACCAGATGAGCGCATGATCCTAGCTATACAACGCCTCAAAGAGGCAGGCATTAGCTATAACCAATAAATTTAGCTTCTTCAAGACAACAACCCCCACGCCTCTATCTTGAGATAAGCGTGGGGAAAATCTCCAAAAATATAATCATAGTTCACCCTAGAAGGTGGTCATCTTTGGCCCTAGATTTGAAATCCAGGGCCAAAGATGACCGAAAAAATAAGGTTACAAGCCCATTCCTTTAGGGGTGAAACAAAAACATAAGTTTTTATTTCAAGAATAATCCTTAAGGCTTATCTATTTCCGAATTCCTTTGACTTTAACCTTCTAAGCTAAGCAACATTTTACTGTGAACAACAGTCGCTATAGTTATAGTTTCACCTTCTATTTGATAAATTACTCGATAACTATAACTCCAAACTTCACGTATATTGGAATCATCAAACTCGATGAGAGTATTGCCAGCAAAAGGAGAACTCGCTAACTGTCTAGTTTCAGCTATGAGTTTGCGCACAATCGCCGCAGCATAAGAAGGTGAATCACGAGCAATGTAAACAGCGATCGCGTCAATATCTTCAATTGCTTGAGAAGACCATACTACCTTATAAGCCATTTACTAAGAATTCCCTCCGCTTCCTCTTGTTTAAACTTTTCTTCCTTTTTGGCTATTTCTAAGCCTTGACGAATTTTCTCAATAACATAAATATGATACTGGATATCTTCTACAGGAGAGTCATCCGGTAATTTACTCAAAAGCAATGCTATTTTTTCTTTGGTTGTCTTCATCAGCCTGGTGAGAAATTGAAAATTGGCTCTGAGTTAATATCCTATCCGATTATGGTTAGTTTTTATCTATTTTTCCCCTAAGAATTGTTGAAAATTTTTGGCATCCCTGAATCTCTGTCTGAATCCCTGATGCCACAAGACTTAAAACTAAGCATTGCCCATAATTTTTTTTGGCTTTTATGTTTAATACTTTGATTTATAAATCGAAAAATGTCATATTTTTTTGATAATAGTGCAGTTGTACTGTTTAAAATGGATCGTAACTAGTTTACATCCTGTTAAGATTGAAGCATGATTCCCCTACAGCTAACCCTGAGAAATTTTCTAAGTTATCGTGAAGCTACTCTAGACTTTCGCGGTTTACATACTGCTTGTATTTGTGGTTCAAATGGTGCAGGTAAATCCTCTCTTTTAGAAGCAATTACTTGGGCAATGTGGGGAAAAACTCGTGCCGCTAGTGAAGATGACTTGATTCATACAGGCTTTAATGATCTTAGAGTCGATTTTCAATTTAGTAATGATGATGAAGTATATCGAGTAATTCGTAATCGAAAGCGTGGAAGTAGCGATGATTTACAACTTCAAATTGCTAAGGATAATGTTTTCTGCCCTTTGAGTATAAAAGGTAAAAAAGCTACTCAAGATAAAATCGATGAATGTGTCAAAATAGATTATGAAACCTTCACCAATTCTGCCTACTTGCGTCAAGGTAAAGCTGATCAATTTATGTTGCTCAAACCCAGCGATCGCCAAAAATTTCTCGCCAATTTACTGAAATTAGATCAGTATGAAGAATTAAGCAACAAAGCTAAAGACAAGGCTAATCGCTATAAAACTCAACTGGATTTTTTTAAATCAAAAACTGATGAATTACAGAAAAAAATATCCACCAAGGGCGAACAAAAAACTAAATTAGCTGCAATAGAAACACTAATTTCTGAAAATGAGCAAAAAAAGCAAACAATCACCCAAAAACTTGAAAAGCTACACAGTCAAAACCAAGAAAAAAAGCAATTACTTGAAAAACTAACCTCATTAAAAACTCAATCTCAACAAAGCCAACAAGACAAAAGTCGCCAAGTTCGAGAATACCAAAGAATTGAGCACCAACTACAACAGTTAAACAATCTACTTCAACAGGAGGCAGAAATTACTCAAAACTACCAAGAATTCCTACAGCTACAAACAACTGAAGAAAATCTTAGGCAGAAATCAGAAGCCTATCAAAATGCACAGCAGCAAAAAGGAAAACTAGAACAAAAAATACAACAAAAACAACATCAATTAGATTTAGAACGCTCAAATGCCATCACTAGCTTCAAGGAATTAGAGCAACGAGAACAATCTGTCGCCGCAACTCTTCAAAATTGGCCCACAGTTGAAGCAGGTTTGATTAAATTACGTCAATGTCGCGAACATCTCAATCAATTAAATCAACAACAACAAGCATTTATTCCCCTAAGAGACCAAAAAGAGAGCAAAAAAATGCAGATAGAAAAACTCAAAGCGACAACTACTGCTCAACTTAATCAATTAAAGCAAAAAATGTCTCAATTAGATCATCAAACATCTAGTTTAGAGGAAAAACGTCAAGCCTTACAAAAAGTAAACAATGACATTGATAATTTAGATAAACAACGTAATTACCAAGAAAGACTACAACAAAAACTGCGAGAACAAATTACTAACACAGAAAGATTAGGACAACAACTAATTAATAATCAGCAAAAAGTAACAGAATTGCTTAAAAAACTACAAATCCTTGCAGATAATCAAGCTAATTGTCCTCTTTGTGAACAAGCCTTGAATGAGCATCATCGCCGACAGGTAGTTGATAAAACTGAAAAGGAAAAACAAACTATTGAACAACATTCCTGGTTAATTGAAGAAAGTCAAAATCACTCTCAACAAGAAATTGCTAAGTTAAATCAGCAAATTCAATTAATAGTCGCAGAATTGAAAAACTATGATCGCCTTAATCAACAATATGGACAATTAGAAAATGAGTTAGATAATATTGCTACTCTCTCTCAAGAAAAGAAAAAAACTAAAAAACAAATTCATCAGATTGAAACCTCTTTAGCTAATGGTAGTTATGCAGAAAGCCTATACAGGGAACTACAAGAAGTTGAAGAACAACTAAGGCAACTCAACTACGATGAAAAAACCCACAGCATAGTTAGAGAAGAAGAAAGAAATCTTAGCAAAATAGAAATTCAATACCGACAAATAAAAGACGCACAAAAGGAACAAGCTCAAATTAATACTAAAAAACCCGAAATTGTAGCTACAATAGATAGTTTATTAGCTCAAATAACTAGTTTGAAGGAAAATTCGCCCCTTTTGCAGCAACTAAAGGAAGTGGAAGCTTATTTAAGTGAACTTAATTATAATCTTAGTGAACATAATCAGGTGAGAGAAGCAGTTAAAAACACTAATCACTATCAATTCAAATATCAAGAATTACTTAAAGCTAAAAAGGAATATCCCCAAAAGCAAGAAGAGAGAGATAGGATTAATCATTATCAACAGGAGATAAGTGCGAGAATTCAAACTTTAGAACAAGAGATACAGCAAATAAGACAACAACTTGCTGAAACAGGTGATAATCAAGAGGAAATTAATTCTCTAGAAGCAGAAAAATATCAAACAGAGGAGAAGATTCGTCAATTATTAATTGAAAAAGGAGTGACGACTCAAACCTTGAAAGAATTAGAAAATCTAGAACAGGAAACACAAGAATATATCTCTGGGTCAGAAATCGCTACCACTAAAAAACGTATTTATGATGAATTAACCAACGCCTTCGGTAAAAAAGGCATTCAAGCTTTAATGATTGAGAATATATTACCCTATTTAGAAACAGAAACTAATCGAATTCTCTCTAGACTCACTCATAATCAGTTCCACGTTAACTTTGTTACTCAAAAACCACGGAGTAAAAACAATGATCAAATGATCGAAACTCTAGAAATAATTATCGCCGATAGTCAAGGGAAACGATCCTATGAAACTTATTCAGGGGGAGAAGCATTTCGCATTAATTTTGCTATTCGTTTGGCTTTGTCTAAACTACTCGCTCAAAGAGCTGGCGCTTCTCTACAATTACTAATTATAGACGAGGGTTTTGGTACTCAAGATCAAGAAGGATGCGAAAGACTGATAGCCGCTATCAATGCGATCGCCAATGATTTTTCCTGTATCCTTACTGTTACCCATATACCTCAATTCAAAGAAGCATTTCAAACTCATATTGAGGTTTTTAAAACTCCAGAAGGTTCTCATCTAAGTTTATCTAAATAAGCGATCTCCCTTAGGTTGAGATTTTAAGAGCGATCGCTTATTGGTATTAACTCATGGTTTTAGATAGTTGCATTGCGGTATCCATCAGAGTTTGATGAGTCCCCTGTTCTTTTTCTCCTTCCTTGGGATGTCTTAGTTTATAAGTTCCATCGGCTTCCAATTCCCAGGCTTGACGATTATCCGCCAACATAACACCTATTATTTCTTGGATATCTTTAAAAACCTCAGGATCTTCTATTGGGGTAACAGCTTCAACTCGGCGATCTAAATTACGAGACATCCAATCAGCGCTCCCGATGTATATCTCTTCATCACCACCATTATGGAAATAAAAAATACGAGAATGTTCTAGAAAACGACCAATAATACTAATTACTCGAATATTTTCGCTAATTCCCTCTAATCCAGGACGTAAACAGCAGATACCACGAACAATCAGATCAATTTGTACACCAGCGATGGAAGCTTCATATAAACATTTGATCATCTCAAAATCCACTAGGGAGTTAACTTTGATAATCATTCTTCCCGTGTTACCATTTTGACAATGGTCAATTTCACGCTTAATCAGGGCAATCATGCGATCCCGTAAACTAACCGGAGCAATTAATAATTTACGGTAGGATTTTTGGCGAGAATAACCAGTCAAAAAATTAAATAAATCCGTTAAATCAGCACCTAAATCATCTCGACAACTGAATAAACCTAAATCTGTATATAATTTGGCAGTTTTCGGGTTATAGTTTCCTGTGCCAATGTGAACATAGCGATAAATTTCCTGTTTTTCCTGGCGCACTACCAAGACCACTTTAGTATGAGTTTTTAAACCCACTAAACCGTATACCACATGAACTCCAGCTTGTTCTAACTTTCGCGCCCAATTAATATTATTTTCCTCATCAAAGCGAGCTTTTAACTCTACTAAAGCAACTACTTGTTTACCATTTTCCGCCGCCGCAATTAAGGCTTTGATAATAGGAGAATCACCGGAGGTCCGATACAGAGTCATTTTAATAGCTTGAACCTGAGGATCATGGGCCGCCTGGGTAATAAATCTTTGTACACTTCCACTAAAAGAATGATAGGGATGATGTACTAAAACATCACCTTCACGAATAATGCTAAAAATATCCTCTCCTTCTCCAGAAGAAGATTCAAAATTCCCCAAAGTATTTAATTCACCTAAACGACTCAGACGAGGATGATTTACTGCACTCCACGGTTTATCTTTGAGCTCTTCTAAAGGTAGAGACATAAAAGAGAATAAATCGTTTAACGCCAATAAACCGTTGATTTTATATATATCAATCTCCTCCAGATTAAGATCTTTCATGAGCACATTGCCAATATTATCAGGCATAGAAGCATGTACTTCTAATCTGACTGCATTTCTGCCCACGCGACGTTTACGAACTTCTTCTTCAATTGCTATTAACAAATCATCGGCTTCTTCTTCTTCTAGAGTAATATCAGCGTTACGAGTTACTCGAAATGGATGGCACTCTTGTACATTCATTCCCGGAAATAGATTTTGTAAATTATGGGCAATAATTTGTTCTAAAGGTACACCTACCCAAATAGAAGCCTTTTGACTATCCTCTGATTGTCTTAAGCCTTTAGGTAAACAGACAAAACGAGGCAAAATATTTGTAGGGACTTTAACTCTAGCAAATAGTTCCTCTTGAGTTTCTGGATTTTGTACCACCACCGCTAAGTTTAGACTTAAATTAGAGATATAGGGAAAAGGATGAGAAGGATCCACTGCTAAAGGGGTTAACACCGGGAAAATATTTTCTTCAAAGTAATCTTTGAAATAATTACGTTGTTCTTGAGATAAATCTACATAATTAGTCAAATATACTCCATGATTGGTAAGTTCTGCTTTTAGATTGTTCTCAAAGTTTTCCGATTGTTTTTGCACCAGAGGGCGTAAACGTTCGCTAATTTCTTCAAGTTGTTCTCCAGGAGTTCTCCCATCAAAGGTAAATTTATTGACATTTGCTTCTACTTGTTTTTTTAAACCCGCTACCCTAACCATGAAAAATTCGTCTAAATTAGAGGTGAAAATCGCCGTAAATTTCAACCGTTCTAGTAACGGAGTACGAGAATCTATCCCTTGATACAAGACGCGATAGTTAAAATCTAACCAACTTAACTCTCTGTTAAAATAATATTCTGATTTAGTTAAATCAATAGCATCCGTTTTTGTTTTAGATTTACTCATAACTTTTGCCCTTAGTTTTGTGTTTATCTTACTTAAGCTAAATTACTTTTGCTCATAATCTTAGCTTGACTTTGAGAAAGATAAGATTATGATTAGGTTAAGAAAATTTCTTGACTGCATATTTCAACAAGTATTTTTGCAGTTTAAAGTAATTAAAATAATACATAATCATCCAATCCATTTACCCCTAGTGCAAAAGAAAATGTTACTATTACCTATAAGAAAGATGAATCAAGGAAAATAAGTGGAATGCAAGAAATCGATAGATCTATATCCTTTGATGGTAGGGATATTAGGATCAGAACAGGGATGTTAGCTCCCCAAGCAGGAGGAGCAGTATTAATCCAATCAGGAGACACTGCGGTTCTCGTTACAGCCACTAGAGCACAAGGCAGAGAAGGAGTAGATTTTTTACCTCTGATTGTAGATTACGAAGAAAGATTATATGCAGTAGGAAGAATCCCCGGTGGTTTTTTGAGAAGAGAAGGAAGACCACCAGAAAAAGCTACCTTAACTAGTCGTTTGATAGATAGACCTCTACGGCCATTATTTCCCAGTTGGATTAGAGACGATATTCAAATTGTAGCGACTACTTTGTCTTTAGATGAAGAAGTTCCACCAGACGTATTAGCAGTAACAGGAGCTTCCGTAGCCGTATTACTAGCAAAAATCCCATTCTATGGACCAATGGCAGCAGTAAGAGTGGGCTTAGTGGGAGATGACTTTATCATTAATCCTAGCTACAAAGAAGTAGAACAAGGAGATTTAGATTTAGTAGTAGCGGGAAGCCCAGAAGGGGTAGTAATGGTAGAAGCAGGAGCTAATCAACTACCAGAACAAGATATTATTGAAGCCATTGACTTCGGTTATGAAGCAGTCCAAGAACTAATCAAAAACCAAAAAAGTTTAGTAGAAGAGTTGGGTCTAGAACAAACCATAGAAGAACCACCTCCAGTTAATGTAGAACTACAAAAATGGATTGAGAGCAAAAGTGGTGAAAGCATTCAAGAAATTTTAGAACAATATCATTTGAGCAAAAAAGAACGGGACGATGCTTTAGAGTTAATCAAAGAAACTCAAATCAATGAAGCGATCGCTCAACTAGATCCAGAAGAACCTCTAAAAATAGAAGTAGAAGAAGACCCCAAATTAGTCTCCAAGCTATTCAAAGATTTGACCAAGAAACTAATGCGCAATCAAATTATTGAAAAAAACATTAGAGTTGATGGTCGTAAATTAGACGAAGTTAGACCAATATCTTGTCAAATCGGATTGTTACCAAAAAGAGTACACGGAAGTGCAATTTTCACTAGAGGTTTAACCCAAGTATTATCTTTAGCTACACTTGGTACACCGGGAGACGCCCAAGAGTTAGTAGATGATTTACACCCAGATGACGAAAAGCGTTACCTCCATCACTATAACTTTCCACCCTTCTCCGTAGGAGAAACTAAACCAATGCGCTCTCCCGGCCGTCGTGAAATCGGACATGGTGCCTTAGCAGAAAGAGCGATAGTTCCAGTTTTACCCAACCAGGAAGAATTTCCCTACGTGATTCGAGTCGTGTCAGAAGTACTCTCGTCTAATGGTTCTACTTCAATGGGTTCAGTTTGTGGATCCACCCTATCTTTGATGGATGCCGGAGTACCCCTGAAAAAACCCGTTAGCGGTGCCGCTATGGGCTTAATTAAAGAAGGAGAAGAAGTTCGGATTCTCACAGATATCCAAGGAATAGAAGATTTTCTCGGTGATATGGACTTTAAAGTAGCCGGCACTGATACAGGAATTACTGCTCTACAAATGGATATGAAAATCACCGGATTAAAAGTAGAAGTAATAGCTCAAGCTATTCAACAAGCTAGACCAGCACGTCTTCATATCCTCGATAAGATGTTAAGTGTAATTAGTGAACCAGTTAAAACACTCTCCCCCTACGCTCCTCGTTTACTATCCCTGAAAATTGATCCAGATTTAATCGGTTTAGTTATTGGACCTGGAGGTAAAACCATCAAAGGTATTACCGAGCAAACAGGAGCTAAAATAGATATCAGTGATGATGGCACAGTCACAATTTCCGCCGTAGAAGGGGAAAAAGGAGAAGAGGCGAAAAAACTTATCTACAACATGACCCGTAAACTCAAAGAAGGTGATGTGTATGTAGGTCAAGTAACTCGAATTATTCCTATAGGAGCATTTGTTGAAGTAATCCCCGGAAAAGAAGGAATGATACATATCTCACAACTAGCAGAAGGCAGAGTAGGAAAAGTAGAAGATGAATTGGCAGTAGGTGATGAAGTAGTGGTTAAAGTTAGAGAAATAGACTCTAAAGGTCGTTTAAATCTAACTCGTCTGGGAATTCATCCCGATGAAGCCGCCGCCGCCCGCGCCGCCGCCATGTAAACTCTAAAAGTCAAGAAAAAAAAGGTAACAAGAGGAAGTTAAATGAATTCGGAATTCGGAATTTTATATCTTTAATTCGGAATTCATCTAATCCTCGACTTCTAAAAATCATGAGAGATAAATCTACAGTAAGCTTACTAAAAGCCAATTCATACGAAATTGAACAGCTACAGCAGCAAATCACACAACTACTCGAACCCTGGGGGGGCATGAGTCATTTTGTCAAACCAGGAGATCGCGTCCTCCTAAAACCTAACCTACTTACCGGAAATCGCCCCGGCAGTGAATGTATCACTCGCCCGGAAGTAGTTTTATGTGTTGCAAGAATGGTTAAAGAAGTAGGCGGTAACCCCTTTATCGGCGATAGCCCTGCCTTCGGCACCGCTAAAGGGGTAATTAAAGCTAACGGTTACTTACCTATGATTGAAGCCCTATCTGTCCCTATTGTAGAATGGAAAAGCTCCAATTATCCAGCTAAGAGCAAGAGCTTCAAACAACTACGCCTCTCCCGACAAGCAATGGATGCTGATGTGGTGATTAATCTTCCTAAGGTGAAATCTCATAGTCAGTTAACTCTAACTTTGGGGGTGAAAAACCTCTTCGGTTGTGTGCCAGGGAAAATGAAAGCCTGGTGGCATACAGAAGCCGGAAAAGATGTCCAACGCTTCGCCACTATGCTCATAGCTACAGCTCGCACCATTGACCCAGATTTAACTATTATCGACGGGATTATCGGTCATCAAGGAAATGGACCCAGTGGCGGCGAACCAAGACCCCTGGGCATATTGGGAGCCTCTAACGATGTTTTCGCCCTAGATTGGAGCTTCGCTACTATCCTCTCAGTATCTCCTGAATTAGTACCAACTCTTATGGCTCAAGCTAATCTCGGTCTCACCTCGGATTTGAACCAAATCTCTTTTCCCCAATTAACTCCAGAAGCATTGGTGATCAATGATTGGAAATTGCCAGACACTATTCAACCTATCGATTTCGGGTTACCAAGAATTATACGTTCTACCTTTAAACATCTCTATATTCGTTGGATTAGAGAACCTCTAGAAATTTAAGCTACACATTTATCTTAATTTATGTGTCTATGATACAATTTTCCCCAAAAAATTGGTTACAATATAATAGTTAAAGCAAAAATATCAACTAATAACTAATTCTGTATGGAATCCAGTGGCCCGTCACCAAAAGCCTCTCATTCGTCCTCAAAAAATTGGGGAGAAGTAATTGGAACGTTAATTGCAGTGTTAACCCTGATTTTACCCCTGTTCTTCACTACTCACTATTCCGAAGATATAGACCTGAAAACTAGTCATCAACAAACTTATGTAGAAGGAAAATAATATATAAAGAAAATATATTAACAAAATATATTAAGAAAATAATTGATGAAGGGGACAATTGTGTGTAGAATACCTGACTAGGTAAATAAAATTTGGAGAAACTTCGTGGATTTATCCCTAATTCCAGCTCAGCCTAAGTCAGGCTTGGTTAATGTGCTTATCGAAATTCCAGCAGGAAGTAAAAATAAATACGAATTTGATAAAGATTTAAATGCTTTTGCTTTAGATCGTGTACTGTACTCTTCAGTAGCATACCCTTATGATTACGGGTTTATCCCCAATACCCTGGCAGATGATGGCGATCCTCTAGACGGGATGGTAATTATTGATCAACCAACATTTCCAGGTTGTGTAATTGCAGCGAAACCAATCGGGCTGTTAGAAATGATTGATGGTGGCGATCGCGATGAAAAAATTCTCTGCGTTCCCGCAAAAGATCCTAGATATGCCCAAGTAACATCTTTAAAAGATATAGCAGAACACAGATTGGAGGAAATAGCTGAATTTTTTAGAAGCTACAAAAATCTAGAGAAAAAAGTTACTGAAATTCTCGGATGGAAAGATGTAGATGCAGTAAACTCTCTAGTAGAAACTTGCATTAAAGCAGCTAAATAAAAAATTAGACATGGCGCCCATAGATTTTTTCTGGAGAGATAAACTGTGTGCGCCATTGCTTTTTACCATCAGTAAAAAATGCTATAATTATGAAAACCTAAAATATATTATTTTTAGAAAAATAATTATGTTACTAAAATCGACTACTCGTCATGTTCGGATTTACGCAGCAGAAATTCAGAAAAATGAACTGATAAAAAGCGATCACGTATTGACTCTAGATGTAGACCCAGATAATGAATTTAACTGGACAGAAGAAACTTTACAGAATGTTTACCGTAAATTTGATGAGTTGGTAGAAAGCTACAGCGGATCAGAATTAACAGATTATAACCTACGTCGGATAGGTTCAGACTTAGAACACTTTATTGGGACTCTCCTAGAAAAAGGTAAAATTAGCTACAACCTAGAGGCAAAAGTACTAAACTACAGTATGGGATTGCCAAAAATAGATAATCCAGTTAGCCAAGGAAAGTATTAAGAGGCCCTTTGTCAGGAGAGAGATGGCAAAATGAGGTACAGAGGTTAAGGGAGGAGAAAGGAACAGAAAGAAAGAGCAAAAAATGTACCTCACTACAGTGAAAAAGGCAAGAGAAGCATTAATCTAGTTAATAACACAAATATTAATTAATAAAAAAAGAATATGCTATAGTAAGGAAAACAAGGATTTTGCTATGTAGAGCAAAATAAATAATGAGCCGATGATTAGACTGGAAAATAAATAATCCAGGCAAAAAAAATAAAATTTGGTGAGAAGAAAAAGACCAAAAACTAATTGATAAAAGCTTGGAGATAGTTAGAAGATAGATTATCTTAATGGAAAATAATTTAGCAAAAATTAAGTGTACTAATCCAAGTTGTCACGAACAAAACTTAGTATCAGAGAGATATTGTAGTAAATGTCGGACACCAATACCGCAACTATATCTGTGGGGAATTGGAGAAGAAGCAAAAAAGTTTAAAGTAGGAGAAATTATAGGCGATCGCTACTTGGTAAAACACCCAAAGCTATTTTTAGACACAAAACCATCGGACTTACCAGAAACTCCAGAAAAAATACCAAATCAAATATTACCATATTTACTACTATTTCCATACTATCTACATATACCCCAAGTTTATGGCTTGCTGCCTAATACCCTAAATAAAACTATTTGGTTACTAGAATATAATTATTTACCAATAACTGAGGGAAATAAACAGCCACTGCCAGAAATATTTCCCAGGCTAACAAAAGCATGGCCAGAAGCATCGGCCCTACGCCAATTAAACTGGCTGTGGCAAATAGCTAAACTATGGCAACCTTTACAGACGAAAAACGTCGCCGCAAGTTTACTAAATCCCGCCTTGTTAAAAGTAAAAGGAAGCATTATTCAACTACAAGAATTAGATCTAAATCCCGGCAAAACCCCAAAAATAGGAGAATTGGGAAAGGTTTGGTCGGAGTGGATAGACAATGCAGACCCGAAAATAAGGGATTTTTTAAGCAAAATATGCAAAAATCTGAAAACAGAATCAATAACTCAACCAAAAGAATTAATTACAGTCCTAGACGAAGCTAGTTATAAAATAGGACAACAACAAGAGAGAACATATCAGATTTATACGATAACAGATTCAGGCCCGACAAGAAGTAATAACGAAGATAACTGCTTTCCATCATCAGGAAAATTAGTAGAAAAACCAGAACAAACAATTTTATGTGATGGATTAGGAGGACAAGAAGGAGGCGAGATAGCGTCTAAAATGGCAATTCAATTATTAGCAAAAGATTTGCAGTCAATCAACTTCTTGAAAAAATCTTGGCGACCTCAAAAAAATCTAAGATGGCTAGATAGAATAATTCGTGAGACAAATGATCAAATTAGTCAAAGAAATGATCGCGAAAAAAGACAAGAAAAAAGAAGAATGGGGACAACTCTGTTGATGGCGATCGCTCAAGCCCATGAAATGTATTTAGCCCACATCGGTGACTCCCGTATTTACTTAATTACTAAAAATGGTGCCTATCAAGTAACTTTAGACGATGACTTAGCCTCAAGGGAAGTACGCCTAGGTTATTCCCTGTATCGAAATGCCTTAGAATATCCAACTTCAGGAGCATTAATTCAAGCTTTAGGCATGAGTTCATCTGATAGCCTTTATCCAACCTTACAACGTATAATTATAGATGAAGATTGTGTTTTCTTACTATGTTCTGATGGACTCAGTGATTATGATCGCGTCGAAGAATATTGGGAAACTAAAATTTTACCCATTCTTACAGAAAAATTAACAATTGTTCAATCAGGTAATCAATTAGTTGAAATTGCTAATGAAAAAAATGGTCATGATAATGTTACTGTGGCCTTATTACACTGTAAAGTACAACCTCAAGTACAACCTCAAGTAAAATCAACAGAATCCTCAACAAATTTAGATTGGGAAAAAATTCAAGAGTCTTTGTTTTTATCACAAAGTTCTGAAACTGACTCAGACTTAAATTCCGATTTACCCACCACACCTATTTTAACATCTTCTCTTACTTCCTTCTCAACCTCAAACAAGGAAACCGCCTCAACTACCTCCTCCTCCTCTAATAAAAAATCTAAGGTGATAGCAATTTCTCTTCTAGTTGTTGTTTTAGTTGGTTTATTTGCATACTTACTTAAAGACAAATTTTCTGGGGAATTCCCACAAAATACTCAACCTTCTAATGATTCTTCTTCCCTTTTACAATTTGATTCACAATTCTTGAATTTAAAGCAGATACAAGCAACTGTCTTTTTAGATTGATCTTTTTAGTCATAATTTAGTAAAGTTAATGTATTATACTTGACAATTATCTATCAACAGTAGTAAATCAAAAACTTTGTTAATAATAGGCCAATGATCAAAACCAACCTAGAATAGGGAACAATAAAAATATAAATCTACATCTGTAACTAATTTTAAAATGACTGAACCTGAATCCCTAGCTACGAAAATTTTAGAGTTAATTGCCTCGGATTTATCCTCCGATAGCTGTCTTGAAAAAATTGCTTCTATATTAGGAGAAAGTTTTGGCACCGACGCTTGTATAATTGTGTCTGACAGTTATTTTCCTGTAGTTAAAGGATATTGGTCAAACAGAGTTAACCACAATGTTAATCATCTTGAAAACATAACTATATACTCAGTAGAAGAAACTAAAGAAGCAACAGGTATTAATTTTGTTCAAGAAGAATTATCAGAAACTAAATTAAATAATTTAGCTAAACAGCTAGAGTGGGATTCAATCATATATATAAACACTTACTACGAAGGCAAGGCAAATAGTTTGATTGCCTTGGGGAATTATCAAGGCTATGAGTGGAATCAAACTGAAAAAAATTGTTTAAAACAGTTAACTTTAGTCTTAGGAATCGCCATTCAACAAAAACAGTTATATGAAAAAGAAAAAAAACGCTCTCAATATCAATCTTTTCTCTACAATATCAGTAGAGAAATAGAAAGAGGTAATAATCTCAATCACACTTTAAGGTTATCTTTGATTGGTTTAGGAGCATCTCTCAACCTCAATAAAGGAATGATTTTACATTTAAAATACCAAGACCTGTTTTTTATTTACAATCAAAAACATCAGCTTCCTGAAGCAAAAGTTGAAATTTTATCTTTTTGGGGAAAACAAACTCCACTAAGTAGCAAAGTATTTGACTTAAAAAGCTCTAATTTATGTAAAAAAGCCTGGAAAAATGCCCCTGAAGCTACAGTTATTAACAGTTTAAGTGAAGAAGAAATTGAGTTTTTAGACAATGATTTAACTATTTTTCAAACTCAAAATTTTAACAGTGTGTTGCTAGTGCCTTTAATTAGTAGTAAGCTAGATAATTTATCTCAGGAAATAGTCTTGGGTTTTCTAGTATTGCAAGAACAAAACGAGAGAATCTGGCAAAAGGAAGAACTGAATTTAGTAAAAACTGTAGGCATACACCTAAGTATGGCTATCATTCATCAACAAACTCTGCAAAAAATTCAATCTATTGTAGAAGAAAGGACAAAACAGTTGAAATGGAGTTTGGAGATGCAGAGTAAATTAAAAAGAAAACTCCTAAAACAACTAGAAGAACTACAATATTTAAACAGTATTAAAGACCAATTTATTGATCGTTTGAGTGACGAATTAAGACATCCCCTATCGAGAATAAAAATGGCGATAGCCATGTTAAAATTAACCTACACTAATGAGAGAATTTCTAGTTATCTCGATATTTTAGATGAAGAATGTAATAAAGAAGTAGCTTTAATTAATGACTTATTAACCTTTCAACAAATTAAGTTTGCCCAAGTAGACCTTGATTATCAATCAATTCAAATTCGTCACATAATAGAAAAAGCTAGTAAAGTATTTGAAGCAGATTGGCAAAATAAACAAATTAGTTTATCTATCAATTATCCTGAAGATTCAGATTTAAATATATACTCCGATGAAACCAGTTTAGATCGTATAGTGAAAGAATTGTTAAATAATGCCGGGAAATTTGCCGCGCCAGATACTGAAGTAAATATCTCCGTTGAAGCAACAACAAAAGCCGAGAAGCCAGTTATCCGTATCATCATCACTAATGTAGGAAGAGAAATATCACCCACAGAACAAGCTTATATATTTGAACCATTTTATCAAGGAGAGGATATGAATACAGCAACTTCTCAAGGTACTGGACTTGGTCTATTTTTTGTCAAATCTTTAACGGAACATCTCAATGGTACAATTGAGATTGATAGTCAACCCACTGGTGATAATAATTTATTCTTAACCATATTTACAGTAACTTTACCTATTCTATCCTCTGAATGATAAAAAAAATAATTATTGCTATGATATCATAATGATTACTGATAGTAATACATCTAAACTTTTATTCGCACACCCAACTAGTTATTCCCTAATTAAACGTAAGTTGTATATTTTGAGAATAACGATTCAGTTTTTTATATATATTTGGTGGGATAAAATAACAGGAAATGTTAATACAAAAACCAATAAAAAAAGAGCAGATTGGCTAGTAAAAAAACTCCTAAGTTTAGGTCCAACTTTTATAAAATTAGGGCAAGCTTTATCAACGAGAGCAGATTTGATACCGAGAGAATATATAGAAGCTTTCGGAGAATTGCAAGATAGAGTACCACCATTTAGTTATGTAGAAGTCATCGCTATTATAGAGAATGAGTTCAATAATTTAATTACCAATATTTTTGATAAATTTGAAACAATACCCCTAGCCGCAGCTAGTTTAGGACAAGTTCATCAAGCTACTTTACATACTGGAGAAGCTGTAGTTGTCAAAGTTCAACGAGCAGGTTTAGAGGAATTATTCAATTTAGATTACACTATTGTGCGTCGCTTGGTTAATTTCGGTAATCGTTTCTTACCAGGATTTAAAAAGTACGAAATAACAGCGATTTACCAAGAATTTTTTAGTTTGCTTTACCAAGAAATAGACTATATAAATGAAGGGAAAAATGCTGAGAGATTTCGGGATAACTTTAACAAAAATCCTCAAGTAAGAGTTCCTAAAGTTTATTGGGAATATACAACCAAAAAAGTTTTAACCTTAGAATATTTACCAGGGATAAAAATTAACGATGTAGAAAATTTACAAGCCCAGGGGATCAACACAGATAAACTGATTGAACTAGGTATTTGTAGCTTTTTAAAACAGTTATTAGAAGATGGCTTTTTCCAATCAGATCCCCATCCTGGAAATATGGCAGTAACAAAAGAGGGTGCAATTATCTTCTATGATTTTGGTACCATGACAGAAGTCAAATCTATGGCTAAAGGTCAAATGATTCAGACATTTTTTGCTGTTTTAAGAAAAGATACCGAAACAGTAGTACAAAGTCTTATTTACATGGGTTTAATCGAACCAGTAGGAGACCTGACGCCTATCAAAGCAATTATTGCTTTTTTACTAGATAAGTTTAGAGATAAACCAGTGGATATCAGGGCTTTTGAAGAAGTACAAGAAGAAATCTATTTAATGTTTGAACAACAGCCTTTTCGCTTACCACCTCAGATGACTTTTGTACTTAAATCTTTAACTACCCTAGATGGGATTGCTCGCGCCTTAAATCCAGAATATAATTTATTGGCAGCGAGTCAACCTTTTGTGCGAAATATTGCTCTTTCTCAAAAAGGAGAAATTAATTTACCTATGTTAGTCAGACAAGCTAAAGATTTTTGGAAAAATCGCTTTTCTCAAAATGCCAATGCCGAAGCTTTAATTGAACAGTTAACATCTCGCCTAGAAAGTGGAGATATACAAGTTAGAGTGCGTTCCTTGGAAAATGAACTCCTGTTGAAACGCATTCATATCGCCATTAAAACCTTAGTTTATTCTTCTCTGTTGGGTTTTAGTTTAATTATCGCTATCTTGTTATTAAACAATAATTATAAGCTCTTTGCCTTTGTAGCTTTCGGTTTATCAGGTTTATGGACCTTGTTTTTTCTGCGTTGTTTTTTGAGTTTGATTATTACCGAAAGAGTCAATAATCGCAAAAGTTTGTAGCCTTGTTAACTTAATTCCCTAAGTTAATTGATGATTGATTAATTAAATCTTGGAAATCTCGCTCAAACTTGACTAAAGCACGATTACTACGTCCCCCTAGATAAAAGCGATCGCCTTTTTCCAAGGCCCAAATTTGTGAGTGAGATACGTAACTCATCATTACTCCTACCATGAGTAAAGCAAAACCCGTATAAACTATGGGTACACCTGGGTCTGCTTTGATTTGTAACCCGGTAGCGCCGATTAACTCTAAAACCTTGAGAGTGACGCCGTTGATTTCCATACTCATCCCTGGTCTGATTGCATTAACCAGTTTGCCATTCATATCGTATACTAATAGCGTTCCTTGTAAGTCTTTTGTTATTAAAGAAACTCCTGTACTTAAATCTGGTTTAGTAGGAATCCATGTTCCCCACAGTTTAGCTTGATTAGGAGTATTTAACCGCGCCATGGGTAGTTTGAAGATAGGACTATTATTTACTTGTACTTTTACTCCCGCTACTGACCAGCTTGTTTGATAAAAGGTAACTCCTTGGTAACGTAGAGGATGATTTACTGAGATGGTTTTTTGTTTAATTGGATTGCCTTGGGAGTCAACTACCGCTAAGTCTGAATAAAACTGGTCAATATTACCTTCTTTGGTGTAGTCAATCCAAAAACGGTTAACTTTAATCGATAAATCTTTGGGTATATGGCGATTTGCTAATTTTCCTGCACTAAAAATGTTGGTGATTTGGAATGTTTCACCACTAGGAATCATTTCCTGGGCCAAAAATCCGGTAAATGCTCCCCAAATAGCGCCGATAAGAATCACAATCAAACCAATATGTACAATAATCGGGCCGATTCTCCCTACTATACCCTTACGCGCATAGAGGGTATCTTGCTCTTGAAAAACGCGATAACCCTGTTGTTGTAGCTTAGGAACTAAAGAAGCAATTGAACCTGTGTTTAATTCGGTACTCAGGGCTAATTTTTGAAACTGGCGCGGCTGGTTATAGAATTTCCAGTTACGGGCACTTTTGAGGGAGGGTAACTGTCTTTTAAAAGTACAAGCAGTTAAACTGCTGCCAAATAAAATTAACAAAGTTAGAAACCACCAGGTGGTGTAAACGTGGTCTAATCCCAGCTTCATGATTAGTTGCCAAGTGAGAAAACCAAACAAAGCCGGATTTTCTGGGTAATTCTCTTGATAAAAGGCGATCCCCTCCCCTTGTTCGATGACTGTGCCACTAATACTAAATAGGGCGATCGCCAATAGTAAAACGATCGCCAATCGTAAATCAGCTAAATTTTTGATTAATTGATTGAACCAGTTGCGGGGTAATTCTACTAACTCTTGTGTAACGCTCATTGCTTGTTTTTATAAAAATCCTGATTAATCTCTCTTTTTTTTCTATCATAGCTAAAGCTAGTGTCTCAAGTGGTTTTAATTCTACTTTGGCAAGAAAACATTCAATTAACACTATCGAAAGCATAATTAAATTAAAACTATATAAATTGTTACAATTTGACAAAATTAGCTTATGGTAGATTTAGGCAAAACGAGGAGAAATAAATGATTTTTGAGTTGTTCAGTAGTAATAGCGCTCTTTTAGCCGCAGCTTCAGAAGAAGCGAGTTCTGCGGTTATACTGTCTGGAGTATTATTAAGTATAGTGATAATTTATCTGGCCAGTAAATTAGGGGCAGAAGTATCAAGCAAATTTGATTTACCACCAGTTTTAGGGGAATTAATCGGAGGTGTGATTATTGGGATCTCTCTGCTGCATTTCGTAGTTTTTCCCGAAACTGGTGCAATGGCTTCAGACTCTTTGATTATGTCAATTTTGTCTTCCTTGTATGACTTAACTCCTGAAGTGGCTGAAAAAGTTTTTGAATCCCAGAGTGAAGTTATCTCAGTGTTAGCAGAATTAGGGGTGGTTATTCTCCTATTTGAAATAGGATTAGAATCAAATATTACAGAGTTAAAAGAAGTTGGTTATCAAGCGGCCATAGTTGCCGTATTTGGAGTAGTCGTACCTTTTGTCGGTGGTACAGTTGGCTTAGTATACCTGTTTAATATGCCAGTTATACCGTCAATTTTTGCTGGGGCTGCCTTAACGGCAACTAGTATAGGGATTACTTCAAAAGTTCTCTCGGAATTAGGCTTTCTTAAGTCAAAAGAAGGTCAAATTATTATCGGTGCCGCAGTAATTGATGATGTACTTGGGATTATTGTTTTAGCGGTAGTAGCAAGTTTGGCCAAAACTGGAGAAATAGACTTGGCTAATGTTATTTACTTAATTATTAGTGCTAGTAGTTTCCTGTTGGGAGCGATTCTCCTGGGTAAATTCTTTAACACCACCTTTGCTACTTTGGCAACTAAATTAAAAACTCGTGGTAATTTAGTTATTCCTGCCCTTGGGTTTGCTTTTTTCCTTGCTTTTATTGCTAATGCTATTCAATTAGAAGCCATTCTTGGTGCTTTCGCCGCCGGATTGGTATTAGAAGAAACTAAGGAAGAATTAGATCCTAAAGAAGAATTAGACCGCCAGATAATGCCTATCTCTGATACGATAGTCCCTATTTTCTTCGTAACAGTGGGTGCTAAGGCTGATTTAGGGGTACTTAACCCAGCTATACCTTCTAACCGCGAAGGATTAGTTATTGCTACCTTTTTGATTATAGTCGCTATCATTGGTAAGGTAATTACTGGCTGGACAGTATTTAATCAACCAAACATTAATCGATTGGCAATTGGTGTTGGCATGATTCCTCGGGGTGAAGTTGGTTTAGTTTTCGCGGGAATTGGTTCTGCTAGTGGGGTTTTGAGTAAACCTCTAGAAGCAGCGATTATTAGTATGGTGATTATAACTACCTTTTTAGCGCCTCCTTTTCTTCGTTTGGCTTTTGGTTCTGGAGAGAAACCCGAGTCTGAAACTAAGTTAGATTCAGCAAAAACTCCTCAATAGTTGAGTTCAGATTTTTCTAGACTAGAGGGACTGCAATACTCCCTCTAGTCTAGAAAATTTTTACTAGGTTTTTTGTAAAGACAAACCAGGTAATACATAGAGGCTGAGAAGATTATAGGCGATCGCGGGACGCTCTCACTAACTATTGTAACTGTTACGGCTCTCCCGACTTTACTTTTGATAACTCAAACAAGAACGGTTATACTCAGATCTTGCACCAGAACTTATGTACTGGTGCAAGATGTGAGGTCAACGAATTTCACTGGTACCGGCAGGACAGATTAAATTATCTCCTTGAACTGAAGGAACTGCAATAGTTGTGCTAGGGGCATCTGTTACACAAATAATTTGTTTATACATTCCTTGATTATAACTAACTGCTCCAGAAAAACTTGTTAAGTCATTTTCCATAGCAGAAACTATTACTGTTGTCATTCCTTCACTTGCTTTAATCATTGGTTCATTGTATTTTCTCAAAGTTGGAAAACTTATGCCCAATTGTGAAAAACTATCAGCAAATTCCTGTCTTTCAAAATGATATGCTTGTTGAGAACGATTAATAGTCCCTACCATATTTTTAGCTTCTACTTGAAGAGTTGTGTTGCTGCCTTGACTTTGAGCTAGAGTATCAGCAGATTGAGTATTAAATACTATCCAACTCAGCAAAAGCAAAAATTTAAATAATTTATCAAAATTCATGTTTTATCATAAAATTTATCAGTTAAAACATATTATAGCAATGAGCCAATAGATGTTGACAAAAATGATGAAAAGCCCCCCTCTCCCGACTTTGGGGAGGTTTTTAACATTTCGGTGAGGACCGGACAACTCACACCAAAGCATCTTTATCACTCATTTACTGGTCAAGCTTTAAGTTACCTATATTCTTTCTCATCCTTTGTTTGTTGTTAGTGATCGCTCATAGGTTGTGTTCTACCTGAATCCTTAGACCTTAGTTTAAATATCTCGTTTTCATCATTGACCACCAAAGGATTATTTCTATCGCCACCAATATTTACACCACCACCAATACTTTCATCCCAACTTGAACCATTCCAACGATAAATCTTGTAGCCACCTTCAGTTGGTTTATTACTAATAATCCAGTTGTTAGCTACATCTGTAGCTTCACCCGGTATCTTACGCCAATCAGAACCCACCCAGGTAAAAATCTCGTGGTCTACATTTACTACCCAAGGATTATATCGATTACCTCCTATACGCACTGCACCTCCGGGCATTTCTTGCCAGCGAGAATCTTTCCAGCGATAGATTTTATAGCCACCCTTGGCCGGATTTGTCCCAATCACCCAATCATCTCCCACATCTCTGGCTTCTCCAGGCATTTTACGCCATTGGGATCCTTCCCATCTAAATATTTGATTATTACTGTTAACTACTAGGGGATTATCTTTGTTACCACCAATACGTACTCCAGCACCGGGCATTTCTTGCCATTTGTAACCATTCCAGCGATAAATTTTATAGCCATCATCATCAGGAGTTGTACCAATTACCCAATTGTCTCCTACATCTCTAGCTTCACCTGACATTTTGTACCAATTAGAGGAGGCGATTAAATGAGTTGATGATTGAGTAGTTAAGTTTGACCGAGGAGTTTCTAAACTATTTGAGTTAAGTAATTTTAGCTGTTGTGCATTGGTAAGGGTACTAAAAATCAAGCTTAAGCTTAACCCCAAACAAATAAGAGTTATAAATTTTTTAGCTATTTTCATAAGTTTAGTCAAAAAAATCTTATGGATTTTAAATTTTTACTACTTGATTAAGACGTTAAAAGTTATTAGTTGTTTCATTAGTTGTTTGGAAAAATTTACGATTCACCGATTTTTTATGCCGAAGATGGGGTCTTTAGAACAAAACTACTGAATACGCCTTTTTGGTCAACCAATTTTTAAGGGCGATCGCATTAATTATTTAACTTATTACTTTAATACTTTATTACTTTAATACTTCAATACTCATTATTCATCCACCACCAGTAGATGAGTGGGTTTTGGTGGAAGATCTGAGTTTAGTGGCTAGTCATTGTCAATTTTACTACAATCAGTAGTTTTAGGAGATAAATATACTTTGAGCAAAGATGCTGCCTTCTGCTGTAATTACGAGTTTTTAGCGTAGTTTAGTTGTCTTAGGGCTTCAAATAGGGCGATCGCCACACTCACTGAGAGATTTAAGCTACGAACTTTCTGTTGATTCATGGGAATATATACTTTAGCGTCGCATTTTTCCAAAATTAGGTCTCCTAAACCAGAAGTTTCGCTCCCGAATAATAACCAATCTTCTGGTTGAAATTCCCAGTCTAAATAGTTATGTTCTCCTCTAACAGTAAAACCAATTAGTCTTCCTCCTCGTTGTTGATGTAGAGATTCAAAATTATCATAGTTTAAATGATGATGTAGGTTAACGTAGGGCCAATAATCTAAACCTGCTCTTTTGAGATGGCGATCGCTAATTTCAAAACCTAAGGGGCCCACTAAGTGTAATTCAGTTTGAGTTGCGGCACAAGTACGAGCAATATTGCCAGTATTGGGAGGGATTTGAGGTTTAACAAGGACAATTTGAACCATATTCTTTTAATCTAAGCTACTAAGACTTGATCACATATTTTATCTTCTAATTCTTGTTCTTGTAGTAAAGTTTGTTCTATAGCCTTAATCATAATTTCCCTAATACTCAATCCTGTTTCATATTCTTTGAGCCATTTTTGGGCTTGATTCCCTTGGCTAATAATTTTCTTCACAGGAGAGAGAAAACAACTAAAATTCTTCTGTTTAGCTAGAGGGAATACTTCATCATAAATTTCTTCAATCCATTGCTTTGCTGTAATCTTGCTTCCATCTCGCCAATGAAGGAGTTCAGCATTTAAACTCTCTTTTGCTGCTGCTTTTTCGTTTGTTTCTGTTAGCTGTAGTAATTCCTCGGGAGATAGTGAACTCAACTGTAAAGGATCTAATTGAGGGTTTTCGATTAGTTGGGTAATTCTAGCTTCTAATAAAGCAATTACTGCTAATAACTCTAGGGGATCAACAATTAGATCACAAATTCGTAATTCTAGACGATTTAGGCAATAGGGACGGCGATCGCCGTTTGGTCTTACTGATGACCATAGATGCCTAACATTTTGCATTTCACCTGTCTGTATTTGTTTTTCTGTCCACTCAATAAAATGACGATGACTAGTAAATAGGGGAACATAGGGGGGAGTTTTGGGGAATAATTGCCATCTAGTAGAATGATAACCAGTTACCTGGTCGTCGAGAAAAGGAGAAGAAGCACTCAAGGCTAGGTATAGGGGGGCTTCTACCCGCAGGAGACGACAGGCGCGGATTAACACATCTGGGGAGGATATACCTACATTGAGATGAACGCTGGCGGTAACTACTTTAGTTCCGTAAGTTTGTTCTATGTAGCTATGATATGGATTATTAGGATCTGAGCGCCAGAAGCGATCGCTTGATCCTAGAGATAGAGTACTTCCTGGAATCAGGGTATAATCACCTTGTTTCTTTAGGTAGCTTCTTAGAGAACGTCTGGGTTTCAGTAAGGCACATAATAAGTTAGCGTAGCAACAAAGAGGAGCTGTAGTATATTCTACATTACGACTATCTGGTTCTCTAACGAAGCCATCTAAATCTCTAACTATTTTATCTGAGAGTCCCACTACATCTCCTCTAGATGTACCAGTATAAATTTCCACTTCAACGCCTTTAGATAGTAGCACTAATTTTTTCCTTCTATATAATCTTTCACCTGTTGTCAATACTTTAACAAAAATATTAGCCTTTACTCAATCTACCGATGGGTTAAAAGCCTCACCTTTTCAGATAACTTTTTGCTATTTATCCTAGAGTACCATTCCCCTCAACTTCCCTACCTGCTCATTTCAGTTAACTGAAGTTTCGACTATTTACAGGTATGTCATGACAATTTTATAGAAAAACTTAGAGAATATTCTGTTATTTCTCTCTAATTTCTGAATATAGCATTTCTCGGACTTATGAGGTTGTACCTAACTCTCTTGCCTCCTGCCCTCTGCCTCTCTTGCCTCGAAAAGGATAACCTTTGTACCTCACCAGCCTTAAAAAGGCTATATTATTATTTCTTCCTCGTAGAATCTTCCTAAAATCTCATCTAAATATTCTTCTGTCGGGTCATGTATCTCTAATAAATTTTTTTCAAATTCTTTTATACTGATTTGTTGATTCCAAACCTGTTTTACTAAATTACGAATATATTTTATACTTTTTATCTGTTCTTTTATTTCTTGTCCCATTTCGTTAATAGGATTTACTCCTTTTTTCATCGCTTTGCGATATTCAATTACCATAGTTCCTTCGCATGTTTTTTTCGTAAATCTTAGTTCTTCTTTCAATTGTTCATACTGTATTTTAAGTAAATCGTTATGTTTGGCTAAAACTTCACAGCGTCGCTGTAATTCATCTTGATTATTAATATTAATTTTTTCTTCAGCTAAATATTGTTTTTCTATTTCTAGTAAGGTTGCTAAATCTCCTTCTTGATAAGCCTTATTTACTACCTTCATTATTTCTGTGTATTGTTCGTGCTTACTATTATCTTCAATTTTATCAGGATGAAAGATAGTAGCTAGTCTTAAAAAAGTTTGGCGAATTTTTTTAGATTCCGCTGACTTTCCTGGAATTTCCCGTGATGGTATTTCTCGATTGTCTTGAAAGTTATAATTAAACTCTTCTTGATATTCCTCTTCTACTTCATCTGTAAAAAAGTCATCTAGTTCTATAAAGTTATCATTTTCATCTTCTTCTTGATAGCTAATTATCCCTACCATTTGCAGGTTTCTATAAATTTTTTCTACTTTTTTTCTACTTTTTTTTCCAAAATTTTTCTTGGTGAAAATTTCTGTAAATAGTTGATGAATTTCTTGGTCAATTTCAGCCATTTGTTGGTAAAGAGGATTTATTTTTTGAAAAATTTCTGTACCTATATTACTTATGTGGCTAGTCAAGTTTTTCAGTTCTGTGCGCTTTTTTTTGATTTGTTTTAGTAGCCATTGATGTTCTTTTTCTAGATTTTCCCATTGAACAGAAGATGCCGGAATAGCTAGAGAAAAATTAGCTGAACGAGATTTAGGGGAAGGCATAGCAATATCGCTTGTTTGGTTAATTTAAGTCAACTACTTTCGATTTTAACATCAAATTTTTCGGCTTTATGAACCAAAAGTTGCTTATTTGAGAGTTATAACTAATTTAGTATAGCCTTTTCTAAGAAGCGTGAGGTACAATCAACACCCGTCTCGCTGCCTCAAGCTTCTTGGGAATTGGTAGATAAGCTATTAGGGGAAATCAAAGAAAATAAGGAGATTATTAATTAACATAGTAATCTCTGGTTCCTTTGGCGTCTAAAGCTTCTCCTAGACGATTTAAGGCATGAATATAGGCGGCAGTCCGTAGAGACACTCCCATCTCTTCAGCTATTTGCCAAGTTTTTTCAGTTTCTGCAATCATTTTATCTTTGAGTCGTTCGTTTACTTCTGAGAGTCTCCAGTAAAGTCCACTACGATTTTGTACCCACTCAAAATAACTAACTGTTACGCCACCTGCGTTGATCAGGATATCGGGAAAGACATAAATACCTTTTTTTTCTAAAATTTGGTCAGCTTCAGAAGTAATTGGTCCATTTGCTACTTCAAAGATTAGTTTGGCTTGTATATCATTGGCGTTAGCTTGAGTAATTTGATTTTCTAAAGCCGCCGGAATCAGAAGGTCAACATCAAGAGTTAGTAACTCAGCATTTGTGATAGCTTTATGTTCAAAAATACTGCAAACACTTTTATCGCAGTATATAGCTTGCATAGGTTGACCTGCTGTTTTGTATTGTTGAATACGGGCTATATCTAAACCTTTTTCTGCGTAAATTCCCCCTTGGGAATCACTCACGGCAACTACCTGATAACCTGCTTTCGAGAGTAAAAGAGCGATCGCGCTGCCTACATTACCGAATCCTTGAACGGCCACTGTAGTTGTTTCTGGGGTACGATTTAGTTTTGGCAGGAGGTGAGATATGGCATAAAAGGCGCCTGTGGCTGTGGCTGCTTCTCTTCCTTGACTCCCTCCCATAGTAATGGGTTTACCTGTGACTACTCCTGGAGTGATACGTCTTTTGATGATTGAGTAATGATCCATCATCCAACCCATAATCATGGAGTTGGTGTAGACATCTGGTGCGAGAATGTCCATATCTGGCCCGATAAAATCGGCGATCGCCTCTATGTAACCCCGGCTTAATCTTTCTAATTCTTGTTTTGATAAACTTTTAGGATCTACTGTTATTCCTCCTTTGGCACCTCCAAATGGTAAATCTAGAAGTGCTGCTTTAAATGTCATCCAAAAAGCCAGAGACTGTACTTCATCTAATGAGACCCGAGGATGGTATCTCACTCCTCCCTTTCCTGGTCCTCTAGTATCATCATAGCGAACTCGATAACCTTGAAAGATATTTAAAGAACCGTCATCCATGCGTACAGGAATAGATACTGTTAAACTTGCTTTAGGATATTTCAAGCGTTTTAGAGTATCTTCAGAGATAGATACATATTGCAATGCTTTCTCTAATCTTTTACTAGCATCAGCAAATAGAGTCTCAGACATAGGGATTGTTGCTTATTTTTTTCACTCAATATATAGTTATTATCCCTTGTTTTGGAGCTAATTGCTGGAAGGATCGCAGCGAATCTCTAGTAAGAAGCCATCAGGATCATAAAAGTACACACCTCTACCTGTTGGTCTAGTTACTGGTTCTATGGCTATTTTAACTTGATTAGCTCTCAATACTTCCACTGCTTCATCAAATAGTTCTGGAGCAATATCAAAAGCTAGATGATTGGCGCGGGTGAATTGTTTGTCTGGATTAGAATCAGGGGGTGTTAAATCTGGCTCAAAAAACAGATCTATTACTGTTCCATCTGGTGTAACAAAGTTACTTACTTTCCCCTCTGCTACTAGTTTAGTTAAGGTTTTAGGAATTTCTGCTCCCGTTAATTCGTGTAAACCCAGTATATTGCCGTAAAAATGCCGTGATGCTTGTAAATCTTGGACATTGAAAGCTACATGATGAATTTTTTTTAATATTCCTGGTTTTATAGAATTGTTACTGTTCATTTTGATATTTTAATCTCTCTAAATTTTAGACAATATTTTACCATCGAGTAAATAACAACTAGATATTTTAAATATATTTAGTTAATTGAAATCCATATTTATTTAGTTGATTTTTCACTTTAGGACTAATTAGCGCTAACTTTTCTAAGTTTCCTGACTCTGATTCACTAGGATGACTATAAATCTCCACAAAATTTGCCTGGATTTGAGGAATAAGATTGAGTAAATAAGTTTCAGTCACTTCTCCTGTCGCTAACAAACCATATACTCGTTCAGTTGTAGCGATATTATAGGCTTTCAGTCGCTTATAGCCATGAAGACGTAAACTCTCAAAAGTAATCGCCGTCATCCTTTGAATCAACCAATTTTTTGCTTTTATTTTTCTAGTCAAGCTAAATTCTTCATAGGGAAGACGAATATACTTAATTTGGTATTCTTCAGCTAATTCTACTAATATTTCTAGAATAACTGGATGAACATGAAGATGTAAATGTCCGTCTACATGGGTTAGGGTTAAGCCTGTTTGTTGAAATTTATCTAGTTGTGCTTTAATTTCTTGACGTAATTGTTGTTTAATCCCCGGGTAAAATTGATAATTCAGACCAGCCAAAACCGGATTATTACTAAAATCTCCTTTTTCGTTAACTAAATTAGGAATTTTTTTTTGAGGAAGTACTGATTTACCACAAACTAAAACTAAATGTAGACCAACTCCAAGATGAGGATAGGTTTTAGCTAGGGTAACAGCATTGTTAAAGGCAACTCCTGTTACCATCAAACTAGTACTAGTGAGGATACCCTGGGTATGGGCTTCAATAATTGCCCTGTTTACTCCATCGGATATACCGAAGTCATCGCCATTGATAATTACTTTTTTAGTGGATATACCAATATTCATAATAAGGACGCCTATATATACTGGCTTTTCCATGATTTTAACTTTCTATCACTGTTTTAGTTAAAATCGCCATTCTTCTTTGTGGTACGTATCTCGAATCATTGAACGAATGCCTTACTAGGTAAAGCATCAATACGTACTATACTACGGGTACGGCAGGACTCGAACCTGCGGCCCGCTGCTAACTCTTAACTGGTATCAAGACGGTAATCAATGGACCTGCAAGTAAGCATTATTTAGTTTTTGTTCCCTTTGGCGATTTGAAGCGATAACCAAATAAGCGAGTAAGTTCTTTTCTGTGACTTACTCGCTTTTTAGTGTACATTCTTTTTGGTTTTTATTAAAAACTTTTTTAATTATTTTTATTTATCTTTTTACTGGTTATCGATTTAATTTAATTATAATCTATTTACTTTATTTTCTCGGTATTGGTACACTATCGGTACATGGTAATTCCAACTATGTACCATTTTTTCTTAAGCTATTTTCCGAAACCCCGAACTCGTAGGGGTTGAGAGAATACGGGTACGGCAGGACTCGAACCTGCGGCCCGCTGCTTAGAAGGCAGCTGCTCTATCCAGCTGAGCTACGTACCCAAACACAACATTATTGATTATAACACAAATATTTTCTCTTGAAGAGAAAAATTTTTAAATTTTTCATTTCTCCTCTACTTAGAGGCTGTTTGTAAACTTTTCTTAAGTAAGAGGCCATCGGGAAGCAGATCCCGAAGGGATCCCTAAGATTTGGAAGTGAGGGATTCGTAGTATGGGAACAAAAACGTACGCCCTTGACCTCACATCTTTCACCAGAACTTATGTACTAAATTAACCTCAGAAAAAGTTCATTTCTCCTTTACCTCACATCTTACACCAGTACTTATGTACCAAATTATTGTGGTCAAAAGTTCATTTCTCTTTCGTTTAAGAAAAGCATCAGGAGAACAAAAATACTGAATATGTCTTGAGTGTCAACCAATTTTTAAGGGCGATCGCATTAATTCTTTAACTCATTACTTATTACTCATTACTCATTACTCAACTACCACCAGTAACATTTGGTAAAGATGCAAGATGTGAGTTTACCCCTAAGATCTGAGTTGACGGTGGTCGTGAATCTGTGGGAAGGATTAAAAAAACAATTTATTTCTCTAAGATATGACCAATGCAGGATCTAGTGATTGGACTATACATAAACAAATACGAGTTTCACCGAGAAATTTCTAATCACCAACAGATTCCCTAAACTACCTCTGTTTCAATGTCCTTTAAATATTCCATGATTTGGTGATTTTTAATCGTAGTAGGTACGTAACGTTTAAAAGTTAACAAACTAATTACAATTTCTACTAAGGCAAGCAAGAGAATACCAATAGTAGATAAAACCTCTTGAAAAGGTTTTATTTCAATAGATTCTCTGGTTTTAGTAAATAGGGTAAGATCTCCTACATGATAATAGGACAGTATGATAGGAATTCTTGGAGGAATTCGAGGAACTACATCAGTAGAATTAACAACCCGATGAATTTTCCCCTTTAATTTATGATTTATAATATTAGCTAGTGCTCTTTGTACACTTCTAGGTGCGCCAAATGTATACAAACCAGCCAAATTAACATTAGATTGGTACGCTAAGGTTTTATATGTAGATATGGTAGCTAAAGCACCACCCAGACTATGTCCCGTTAAATAAACAGGAGTATCTAAACCTAATTCACATAGACTATCAATGATACCAGAAGATCCTGCCCATTGCGCTTCTGAAAAATATTGGCGAGTTTCTAGAGTTAAAGCACTACCCCAAATATTGAGTACCCCTGCTAAAAATCCTCCATGAGCATATAATTTATTTGAATGTTCTTCAGTAGATTCTGAAGCCACTAATCGCCTAATAAAGTTAATATCGGTCAGAATATCAATAGAATCTTTCTCTGTACCTCTAAAAGCCAGAATAGCAAATTTTTTACCATTTTCTTGATTTTCGAGTTGGGGATGTACTGCTAAAAAAGCTTGAGTACCATTGTTATCAAAAAATACCACTTTACTAAAATTTGCTCTTGCTAGTTCTTTAGCGATCGCTGTCTTATTCTCATAAGCAAGAGCAGAACATTGAGCTAACCACCAAGCGATGTTAGGGTGATATTCGCCATCGGAATTTGGAAAAGCAATATTTTTATAAGCTTCTTCCTTTCTTTCACAGTGAAAATATCTTATGGAATAATTCATGATTAATCTTACTCTGAATGAAATTTTTCAATAATATCAAAATTTCTTTTGATATTTAAAAAAACTTTAGAATTTTTAAAGATTGAGATGTTTGGAAAATGGCAACTCTAAATTTTACAGACTGATGTGGCGATCGCCTAATCTCAGATCTTGCATCAAAACCCAAATTGTCTAATAAAAGTTAGAATATCCCATAATAAATTTATTTTGATGCTGTTTAGATTAGATTAACAATGTATATAGTTCAGATTGCCTCAGAATGTGCTCCTGTAATCAAAGCTGGTGGATTAGGAGATGTTGTTTATGGACTCAGTCGAGAATTAGAAACTCGTGGTCATTGTGTAGAACTCATTCTACCTAAATATGACTGTATGCGCTACGATCATATCTGGGGATTGCATGAGGCCTATAAAGACTTATTTGTGCCTTGGTATGATGCTTATGTTCACTGTTCGGTATACTGTGGAAGAGTTCATGGCAGATTGTGCTTCTTTATTGAACCCCATAGTAGAGATAATTTCTTTAATCAAGGCTGTTACTATGGTCGCGATGATGATAATATGCGCTTTGCTTTTTTCAATAAAGCTGCTTTAGAATTTCTGTTAAAAAGTAATAAACGTCCTGATGTTATTCATTGTCATGATTGGCAAACTGGTTTAGTACCAGTTTTACTGTTTGAAATTTATAAACATCATGGAATGACTAATCAAAGAGTTTGTTATACTATCCATAACTTCAAACACCAAGGATTAGCAGGAGAAGAACATTTAATTGCTACTGGTTTAAAAAGGAGTTCATACTATTTTAATTATGAGCGCCTCCAAGACAATTTTAATCCTTTTGCCATTAACTTCATGAAAGGGGGTATTGTCTACTCAAATGCAGTAACTACCGTTTCACCCCACCACGCCTGGGAAGCCCGTTTAACTGAGATAGGCTATGGTTTAGGTCATACCCTACATATTTATCAAGATAAATTTACAGGCATTCTCAACGGCATAGATTATGATTTTTGGAATCCAGAAATAGACCGTTATCTTGACCACAAATATGATCTAGATAATTTTGTGGAACAAAAAGCAAAAAATAAACAGGCGTTACGAGAAAGACTGTTATTAGAAACAGGAAATAAGCCGATTGTTGCTTATATTGGTCGTTTAGATGAGCAAAAAGGGGTACACCTGGTTCATCATTCTATTTACTACACTCTCGCTAACGGTGGGCAATTTGTCTTACTCGGTTCTGCTACTGGTGCAGATATTAATCAACATTTTTGGCATGAAAAATCATACCTTAATGATAATCCTAACTGTCATTTAGAACTAGGTTTTGATGAAGAACTATCTCATCTAATTTATGCAGGGGCAGATATGATTATTGTACCTAGTAATTATGAACCCTGTGGCTTAACTCAGATGATTGGCTTAAAATATGGCACAGTGCCCATTGTTAGAGGTGTGGGTGGATTAGTTAATACTGTTTTTGATAGAGATTATGCTGATGATGTTCCTCCAGAAAAGCGCAATGGTTACGTATTCTATCAAGTAGACCATAGTGCTATAGAATCAGCTTTAGAAAGAGCTTTTAAATTGTGGTTTAATTCTTCTGAAGAATTCTATCAACTTGTTCGTCAAGGTATGGAGTATGACTATTCTTGGAATCATCCTGGAGAAAAATATGTTGAGTTATACGATCGCATTAGGCACAAATAATTAACTATAGGGGGAATAGGGAATAGTCAGCATTTAAGCTACTTTAATTAATTTAAAATGTCCTAATTCTTGTGGTAAATCTTGTAGTCTTATTATATTTTTTATAATCTGGCAAGATTAAGAGCGATCGCTTTTTAGATGATTGAATTACAACTTATTCCCCCTAACTCACATCAAAGCATCAAAACCCAAATGTTACTGGTGGTGGTTGAGTAATGAGTAAGGAGTAAGGAGTAAGGAGTAAGGAGTAAGGAGTAAGGAGTAAGGAGTAATGAGAATGAGTTTTGAAGTCTTGAAGTCTTGAAGTCTTGAAGTCTTGAAGTCTTGAAGTAATGAGTTAAAGAATTAATGCTCAACCCTTAAAAGGAGGCAGGAGGTTGGTATAGATGGGGATTTTAACCCATATCTAACCGCAGACCACCAAAGTCTTCGATTTGGTGGGGGACTTCAACCCGATTGGGAGAGGCACAAAGGCTTTACTTTAATTTAACTAAAAATCTTCCCTCGGTGCCTCTCTTGCCTCTCTTGCCTCACCTCATTTTTATTGTAAGTATTCACCCGAACTTGATATGAGCTAATCAGGAACTTCTAAAACTATCTATATCGAAAGAGTTAAACACAGGTAAGCTTACAGTAAACTAGTAACAAAATTAACAA
Source organism: Johannesbaptistia floridana (assembly GCF_057440575.1). Classification (NCBI taxonomy): domain Bacteria; kingdom Bacillati; phylum Cyanobacteriota; class Cyanophyceae; order Chroococcales; family Cyanothrichaceae; genus Johannesbaptistia; species Johannesbaptistia floridana. The sequence goes on along the minus strand of NZ_JALKVM010000351.1, from coordinate 4,332 downwards.
TAGTTAAAATAAAACAATGGCAATTAACCTTGAAGCGATTGGTACCTATGCTACGGGTATTTTTGACGAAAGCGCCGCAGAAATACCAGCTTATGATCCAGAAACAGAAAGATTATTTGTAGTTAATGCTAATCAAGTAACAGTAGATGTACTCGATATTAGCGATCCCAGTAACCCAGAAAAAGTTACTGAAATCAATGTTAGCGATTTAGGTGGAGTTGCTAACAGTGTTGATGTAGCTAATGGTATTGTAGTTGTGGCGATTGAAGACAATAATAAACAAGAACCAGGTCGAATTGCCTTCTTTAACACAGACTCAGAAAATTTCGATGAAGCGATAAATACCCTAGAGGTAGGCGCTTTGCCAGATATGGTAACCTTTACTCCTGACGGCAACACAGTATTAGTAGCTAACGAAGGAGAACCTAACGATACCTACACTATAGACCCAGAAGGTTCAATTAGTATTGTTGATATTAGTGATGGAATCGAAGATTTAGATGATGATGATGTAGAAACCGCAGACTTTCGTGACTTTAATAGTCAAGAAGATGAATTAGTTGACTCAGGAGTACGTATTTTTGGACCCGATGCTTCTGTAGCTGAAGATTTAGAACCAGAATATATTGCCGTTAGTGAAGATTCCCAAACTGCCTATGTAAGTTTACAAGAAAATAATGCTTTAGCTGTGGTAGATGTAGAATCAGCTTCGGTTTCAGCCGTTCTCCCTTTAGGATTTAAAGACCATAGTGAAGCAGAAAATGCTTTAGATGCTAGTAATGAAGATGGAGAAATTAACATCGCTAACTGGCCAGTTTTCGGGATGTATCAGCCTGACTCCCTGGAAGTATTCAATGTGGATGGTCAAAACTATATAATTACTGCTAATGAGGGAGATGCGCGAGTTTATCCTACAGGAGATATACCAGAATTAGAGTTAGAAGAAGGGGATGTATTTAATGAAGAATCTCGTATAAGTGATTTAGATTTAGATCCAGAGGCTTTTCCTAATGCTGAAGAACTGCAACAGGACGAGAATTTAGGTCGCCTCAAGGTTACTAATACCCTGGGAGATACAGACGGCGATGGGGAATTTGAAGAACTCTATAGTTTTGGCGGACGTTCTTTTTCTATCTGGGATACGAACGGTAATTTAGTCTTTGATAGTGGCGATCGCTTTGAACAAGATTTGGCTGTAGCTTTACCTGAGTTTTTCAACTCCAATAACGATGATAATGACTCTTTTGATGATCGTTCTGATGACAAAGGACCTGAACCTGAGGGTGTTACTGTAGGGGAGGTTAATGGAGAAACCTACGGCTTCATTGGTTTAGAGAGAGTCGGTGGTATTATGGTATACAATCTTAGTGACCCTACTAGTCCTGAGTTTGTAGATTATATTACTACCCGTAATTTTGTAGATGCAGATGGAGATATTATCGATCCAGAATCAACCCAAGCAGGAGATTTAGGTCCCGAAGGATTAACTTTTATCTCTGCTGAAGATAGTCCTAATGGAGAAGCATTACTAGCCGTGGCTAATGAGGTGAGTGGAACTACTACCCTATTTAGCGTCACAGAAAGGATTGAAGGAGAAACTCCCGTTAAATCAGATTTCAACAATGATGGTATCTCTGATTTGGTATGGCGTAATTTTGAAACGGGAACTAACGGTTTTTGGTTTATGAATGACGCCGATGAGGGAGGTAGTTTTGGTCCTATCGCTAGGGTAACTATTCCTGAAGAAAATAACCAAGCTTGGGCTATTTCTGGTACTGCTGATTTCAATGGTGATGGTTCAGAAGATATCCTCTGGCGTAACTTTGAGACTGGTAGTAATGGTATCTGGTTGATGGATGGCGTCGAACGTCAAGGAATTAGGGAATTTCAATCAGAAGCCAATACAGATTGGTATATAGCCGGGGCAGGGGATGCCAATGGTGATAATATACCTGATATCTATTGGCGTAATGAGACTACTGGTGCTAATGGTATCTGGTACTTAGATGAAGATCAAGATGTACGCGCTACTGTAAGTATTCCTACTGAATCTAATCCAGATTGGGAACTAACGGCGATCGCTGATATGGATAATAATGATGTTAGCGATTTAATTTGGCGTAATCAAACTACTGGAGAAAATGGTATTTGGTTAATGGGTGGTCTTCAAGGACAAGAAGTTGAGGAGATTGTTACCCTTGATAGGGAGTCTAACATCCAGTGGAATATACGTGGTGCTGGTGACTTCAATGGCGATGGCTTCACTGATTTAGTCTGGCGTAACGGCGCTAATGGTAATAATGGTGTATGGTTATACGGTGAAGATCTTAACCGCATTGCTACTGTAGCGTTTGAGACTGAAGCTAATACTAATTGGCAAATCGTACAGCGTTAAATTAGAATACTTTTAACCTGCCTTTATAGGTAGGTTAATTTTAATGATTGGTCCAGCCATCAAATTAGACCTTACTGGTAGGTTTTGAGTATCTGGACTAACTTGTCTTGGTAGTAAATTATACCATTTTTTATGACCTAGAAATCTAGACTGTCTGGCTACAAAATTATTCATAACTTAAACTAATTATTTGAGATCTTCTGGTCGATCTAAATCTCTTAATGTTGGTAGATAATGAATCTTGAGATTAAGTTGTTGGGCAATTTTTTGGGTTTGACTGAAAACAACTGATGTACCCCAATCGATTCCCTCAAATAGTTGTGGAAGTAAACGGGATAACCCAATTAAATAATAACCTCCATCTGCTGCTGGTCCTAATACTAAATCATAGTTATCTAAACTACTGAATGCTTCAGTAAGTATTTCTGAGGTTAAATCAGGGCAATCTATGCCGATAAACACAATTTTAGTTGAATTGTTAGTAAAATTTTCTTCTAGGGCTGAGGTTAATTTTTTACCTAAATCTCCTGGACTTTGTTCATGGTAGTTGTGGCGATCGCCCAACCATTGCTGCATCAGTTCTAAACTACCACCACTAAAATAAATATACAGGATAACATTATTACCCTGCTGTAATTCTTCTACTATAGATATTGTTTTTTCAGTAAGTTGTTTTTGTAGTTTAGCTGCCCCTTCGGCACCTAATACAGGAATCATTCTGGTTTTGGTTTTCCCCGCTTCTGGATAGCGAGTCATCATAATTAGTTTTTGTTGAGTCATTGCACTCAATTTTTTTTACTGATTATACTAACAAAATCAAACTTTAGTCTTTGATAGTGGCGATCGCTTTTTTATGGGGATTAGATGTGCGCACTCTTATCGCACCTTGTAGGTTGGGTTGAGGCACGAAACCCAACAATTTCTTTTACTATCCTTAGTTGGATTACCTGATTTTCCAGGGCAACAATGGCGTACTCATGGTGACACTTATGGTGAAGCTGTCAATAACGGTATGGAAGTTTTAGAATTACTCATCGAGGATTATCAACTATCAGGTGAAACGCTACCTTCACCAAGCGTTTTAGAGGAAAAAGTGGGGTGCAATCATTGTAGTGTAACTTGTTAATTCCCTGATGTAGTAGGGGCGCCAGGCTTGCGCCCACATCAAGGCTTGCGCCCATCTCTAGATCATTTTTAATAATTATCACATAATATTTTATGTATCTCTTGGACTAAAGTCCAACTACGAACCTTGTTTTTAACTATTTCAATTATTTTGGCAGAAGAATTATAGCAATGAGCGTTGTACTGTTAACAATATTTATATTTACAGATCCCCCCAACCCCCCTTACTAAGGGGGGCTTTTCATCATTTTTGTCAACATCTATTGGCGAGCTTGCTATAAAAGCAGAATCTCATTATGTTACATAAAATACAGCTATTGTAGGTTGGGGCAGGGAGATAACCCAACAATCTCTTTGATGATCTCTAAAGGGTGTGTGTTGGGTTGCACTTCGTTTAACCCAACCTACTCGCTATTTTGTAGGGCGATCGCCCAACCATTGCTGCATGTACTCAATTTTTTTTACTGATTATACTATGTGGTGTAACTTAATTAATCCCCTGATGTAGTAGGGGCGCCAGGCTTGCGCCCACATCAATGCTTGCGCCCACATCAAAGCTTGCGCCCATCTCTAGATCATTTTTAATAATTATCACATAATATTTTATGTATCTCTTGGACTAAAGTCCAACTACGAACCTTGTTTTTAACTATTTCAATTATTTTGGCAGAAGAATTAAAAGCAGAATCTCATTATGTTACAAAAATACAGCTATTGTAGGTTGGGGCAGGGAGATAACCCAACAATCTCTTTGATGATCTCTAAAGGGTGTGTGTTGGGTTGCACTTCGTTTAACCCAACCTACTCGCTAT
>NZ_JALKVM010000350.1:0-6895 GCF_057440575.1 Johannesbaptistia floridana | reverse complement strand
TACTTATGTACTAAATTAACCTCAGAAAAAGTTCATTTCTCTTTAGTCTAAGATCGTAGCAAAGGTCAACCAATTTTTAAGCGCGATCGCATTAATTCTTTAACTCATTACTTCAAAACTCATTACTTCAAGACTCCAAGACTTCTTACTCATTACTTCAAGATTCATCCACCAGTAACATTAGGTATAGATGCAAGATCTCAGCCAAGGGCGATCGCATTCTTCTTTTGAATGAGCATAATATCAACAGAACCAGTATTTTTAGATTAATATGGATGAGGGATCACAATTAATTATGAGCAATTTCATCAAGAGCTTGTTTAATAATATCTTCTTCCACACCATGACGTTTAAGACTTTCTATCAACTGCCAAAACGGACTATTTTCTAGTTTTTCTAAATCTTCTCGTAAGCCTTGTCCAATATAAGCTCTCATTAAAGGTTGATAACCAGAAAAACCCAATACAGGTGCTATTCTTTTCAAATCTTCAACTACGTCTTCAGGTATACGAAGGGTAATAGTTTTCATCGGGCGATCTTTTCTTAATCTTTGTTTTAAAGTTTCAATTTTCATAGTAATTACGTTCTTGACGGGTAGCTTTTCGGGCGGAAATAATCCTAATCATCTCATTCTCTTGTTGAATATGAACCACAAATAAAAGATAATTATCTCTATCCATACCAATAATGGCATCTCTGGCTTCATAATTGCGACTGGCATCTACTACTACTAAAAAGGGGTCAAAAAATGCTTCTACCGCTCTTTCAAAGGTAACTCCTTGGTGCTTAATTGGATTTTGCCTTGCTTTCTCCTCATTCCACACAAAAGTAATGCCATTAAAAATAAATTTGTGCTCCATGCTCTCTATTATATATAAGGCATTTTGTCTTTACATTGTCAATATATATTTTTTCATAAACTCATATCTTCCAACAGCACTTATGTACTTTCATTAGCTAAGGAAAAAACTTATTTATTTGGTGGATAAAAGAATTTGTGTCCCCAATTATAAGTATAAATACTTAAGCAATAATTCTACATTGGGGCATTCTAAATTCTAAATTACACTACACCAGTAACTTTTAATAAAAATGCAAGATCTCAGTGTGATGAAAATTTATAATAAGAATGTATCACAAAGGCTCAACCATAAAAATCAATGTCATCAGAAAATTCAGAAATACAAATTAGACAATCAAATAGATCCGAAGAAGATAAAACAGGTGTGGAAGTCAAATCACCAACACAGAATCAAAAATCAATCAAAGTTGATTTCAAAAAACTCTTTCCCACTGTAGGGAAAGGAGCAATTGATTTTTTTACAGGTAATTGGGTAGGTTTAGCTAAAGATGGTGTAGATTTAATCAATACTCTGGGCTTAAAACCCAATTCACCAGAAGAAATGGCTGGTTTATTAATTATTACAAGTCTCGTTAATGCTATTGAAGAATTAGTAGAAAGCAATTTTATTTTATTTGAATCCTCAAACTCAAAACCTGACGGAAAAGCATTAACAAAAGAAATAACTAAAGCCCTGGAAAAATATAGTTTAATTATTAATCAAGAATTTTTTACTAACCCTCAAAATCTGCCTTTTTTACAAGATGCTAAACAAGGTTTTTATGAATGGCTAATCACTGTAATCTCCAATCAAAGAGAAGCTGAAAGTATCAGTAATCGTTTACCAGAATATTTTGCTGAGGAGTTATATCAAGAATGGAGAAAAGATAAATCAAAATATCAAGTGATTCTCCATGAATTAGATAATCCATTCACAGAAGCTGTAGACAAATCTAGAGAATGGAATCATTATAGAGCATGGCTCCAAAAAGAAATTCAAAAACCTGTATTTGAAGAAGCATTTAGTTTAAAACAAATTTATATTGACCTGAGGGCTTATTATGAATTGGGAGAAGATGAAACAGAGACCTTAGGAGATACTAGAAATCTTAACAGAGAATATCAACGAATTGTTGTGAATCCCGCAGATGAGTTGAATAGATGGCTAGAAAAAGGTGATAAAGATGATGCCATTCGCATGATAACAGGTAGCCCTGGTAGTGGTAAATCTTCTTTTGGTAAAATGTGGGCAGCAAAACAAGCAGAAAAGGGTAAAAAAGTTTTATTTATTTCCTTACATCGTTTTAGTTTAACTGGTGACTTAACACATTCCCTGGGAGAATTTCTGCAATATGATTTTTTCAGTCAAAATCCCTTAGAAAAAACCAATCAAGAATTATCATTAGTAATTATTTTTGATGGTTTAGATGAATTAGCTAAACAAGGGAAAGTTGGGGAACAAACAGCTAAAGAATTTGTCGATGAAATTAGAATATTAGTTAGTAACTTTAATCAAAATAAAACCCGGTTACAAGTTTTAATACTAGGAAGAGAAGTAATAATTCAAGCTAATAGCGGTAAGTTTAAGCAAACTGATAAGTTATTATATTTACTGCCTTATTTGATTACTAAGCAACAAAAAAGAGAACATAGATATGTTGATGATAATAATTTGTTAAAAAAAGACCAAAGGCAGTTATGGTGGAAAAAATATACTCAAGCCAAAGATAAAAATTATCAAGGGTTACCTTCAGAATTAGACCGAGATAATCTAGTTGATATTACTAGTCAGCCATTACTTAATTATTTAGTGGTATTAAGTTATGAAAGAGGAGAAGTTGAATTTGATGAACAAACTAACATTAATGAGATTTATGAAGATTTACTCAAGAGAGTTTATGAAAGAGGTTACGAAGGTAAAAATAGACAACATCAGTCAATTGAAGGTATTGATCAAACAGAATTTACTGACATTTTAAGGGAAATTGCCATCACCTGTTGGCACGGTAACGGACGCACTACTACTATTGATGAAATAAAAAAACGTTGTGAAAATAATAATCTTACTAGATTATTACAAAAATTCCAAAAAAGTTTATCAGGAAATCAAACAGAAAAATCAAGAGCAAGTATTAATAATTTATTATTAGCCTTTTATTTTCGGGAAACTGAGGATTTGCGAGGTAGTGATAAGACATTTGAATTTAGCCATAAAAGTTTTGGTGAATATCTTACAGCAATTGCTTTGGTTAGAAGTTTAAAGATGATTAATAAAAAACTAACCGATAGCGAAAATTTAGACAATGATGATGACGATTATGATGAAAGACAAGCCTTAATCACTTGGGCTAACTTATGTGGAGCATCTCCTTTAGATTTTGATATTTTTGCTTTTATTTTGCGGGAAATGGAATTGCAACCAATCCCCCACGTGTCAGCATGGCAAAAACGGTTATGCAGATTAATTGAATATGTAATGGCAAAAGGAATGCCAATCGAGGCTCTTAATTTACCTAGTTTTAAACAAATGTTGGAGTATAGTAAAAATTCAGAGTCAGCTTTGTTAATCATTTTGAATGCCTGTGCTAGAGTTGTCAATGCCAATAAGAAGCAAGAAGAAACACAACTATCAACTATTGATTGGAAATCTCCTCAAAACTTTGGTAATTGGATAAGTAGATTAATAGGGCAAAGAGAGAATTTTGAACAGTTATTAATTACCGATTGCTTAAGTTATTTAGATTTACATGAATGCAATTTAAGCATCCAAAATTTTGATGGTGCGAATCTCACAGGGGCGAATCTAGAGGGGGCGAATCTCACAGGGGCGAATCTAGAAGATGCGAATCTCACAGGGGCTAATCTAATAGCGGCGAATCTAAGAGGGGCGAATCTAATAGCGGCGAATCTAATAGCGGCGAATCTAACAAGGGCGAATCTAACAAGGGCGAATCTAATAGGGGCGAATCTAGAAGATGCGAATCTAGAAGATGCGAATCTAGAAGATGCGAATCTAATAGCGGCGAATCTAACAAGGGCGAATCTAACAGGGGCGAATCTAGAAGATGCGAATCTAACAGGGGCGAATCTAGAAGATGCGAATCTAACAGGGGCGAATCTAGATCGCACGATTCTTGACCAATAAAAAATGACCTAATTCCGAATTCCTTTTACCTCAGCTCTTTTTTGAGGTAAATATTTTCTTTCATCGATTATTTTCAGCAATTTAGCAGAGCGATCGCCAAAAAACTCTCTTACAAATAACTCTAATCTATAGCGTTTCAAAGGACTCATGAGGTACATAAAACACCTGCCCTCTGCCTCCTGCCTCCTGCCTCCTGCCTCCTGCCTCCTGCCTCAACTTAAAAATTTATCTACAACAGGACCGTTTCTGCAACAGCCCCGGAATTAGTGTAAGATATTGGTATTAGTTAGAAAAAGATTATCGAGAATAGATTTCTGAAGAAGTTTTAAGATCTATCGAATCTGTTTTCAAAATTGAGGAAATTTCTTATGAGTGATATGTCTTTACTAGAAGTTAAACTAGAAAAAAAAGCACCAGATCTTTTGAAATTAGCCAAAAAAGCGAATATAGTTCTAGAAAAAGTTAAGTTAGAAAAACATCGTGCTAAAGTCGCTTTGTGTCTAGATATTTCTGGATCAATGTCCAATTTATATAGTTCAAAAAAAATACAAGTATTTGCTGAAAAAATTTTAGCTCTTGGTTGTAACTTTGATGACAATGGTACGATTGATATCTTTTTATTTGGAGCTAAAGCTCATAACGCAGGAGAGATGAATATTGATAATTTTGCTAATTTTATTCAACAAATTCAGCAAAAACATCCCCTAGAAGGAGGTACTTGTTATGGGAAAGTGATGAAGATGATTAGAGAATTTTATTTTCCTCATAACAAAGGGCAAGCATTACAGACTCCTTTTACTTCATCATCTCCAGTCTATGTAATGTTTGTAACTGATGGTGCTCCACAAGATGGTCCAAATGCGGAAAACCAATTAAAGTGGTCATCTTATGAACCAATTTTTTGGCAATTTCTGGCTATTGGGAAATCAAAAAAAGATGTTAAACAAGGTGGTTTACTCAGTTGGCTTTCTCAAGGATTAGCAAGTGATTTTAGCTTCTTAGAATCTTTAGACGATTTATCTGGTCGTTATTTAGATAATGCTGATTTTTTTAGCGTCGAAGATCCTCAATTAATAGGTGATGATGAATTATATAATTTACTAATGACTGAATATCCCAATTGGGTTAAATTAGCACAACAAAAACAGCTTTTAATCTAAAATGGGTGGTGTTGCACAACTGTGGGTAAAGATGCAAGATATGAGCCTAGGGCGATCGCATTCTTCTTTTGAATGAGCATAATATCAACAGAAGCAGTATTTTTAGATTAATATGGATGAGGTATCAAAATTAATTATGAGCAATTTCATCAAAAGCTTGGTTAATAAGATCTTCTTCCACACCATGATTGGATTTTGCCTTGCTTTCTCCTCATTCCACACAAAAGTAATGCCATTAAAAATAAATTTGTGCTCCATGCTCTCCATTATATATAAGGCATTTCGTATTTACATTGTAAATATATATTTTTTCATAAACCTTACATCACTCGCACCAGTAGTAGGGGCAGGGTTGTTTTGTTCTTGACAAAGAAAATGGTGAGGAGAAGCACCGGAGCAGGGAGCACCGGAGCAGGGAGATGGGATTTTTTGCTAATAATAAATCCCCTTTTTTCTAATAATAGCTAAAAAGAGCGTCAACTTTTGTTGTGTCTAGCTTCTAGCTTACGACAAAATTTTAGAATAAAACAGCCCTGAGTAGTAGGGGCGCAAGGCTTGCGCCCTTTCCCGGTGACTTGCGCCCTTTCCTGGTGGCTTGCGCCTTTCCCGGTGACTTGCGCCCCAATACTGCTTTTGTTAAGAGAAAATTATTGATTAGAGTAAGGTTGAAAGGAGATTAATTACAAAGCCAAAAACCCCTCTCCCGTGCTCCGGTGCTCCCGGCTCCGGTGCTTTCTCAAAATAAATATGTTTGATTCAAAACCTACGCAGTATTGACTTGCGCCTTTTGGAAAACTGTAAAATTAATAAGTAATAATTTATTTTTTAAAGATAACAATCGCCTTTCAAGAGGAGTTTTATCAAGAAATGACTAAATTACCTAATATTTATCAACTACCAGACAAATTAAGGGATCAAGAAATTTTCCAAACTCTGATATCTAATGCCAATATTCTAGTAGAAAAAATTGTTTCTACAGGACAAATAACGCCTCCTGGTGAATGGTTAAGCCAAGATAGAGATGAATGGGTAATACTTTTACAAGGAAGTGCAGAATTATCTTATTTTGAGGGACAAAACATTAAATTAGAAGCGGGTGATTATCTTTTAATCTCAGCTAAGCAAAAACATCGAGTAGAATATACAAGTTCTCAACCTCCCTGCATTTGGTTAGCAATTCACGCTGATTTTACCTAGCCTCAAGCTTAGGCAAAATGCGATCGCATACAAACAAGGTTCCCCCACTTACACAAATGGGAATAGATACAAAATTCAATAATGGTACAAATTACTATTAAAACCAAGCGCAATATCCAAGTTATAGCAATGACCAAATAGATGTTTACAGTTATCATGAAAAGCCCCCCGAGTTTGCGGGGGGTTGGGGGGATCTGTAAATATAAATATTGTTAACAGTACAACGCTCATTGCTATAAAGCCACAATAATTAAGTTTAAAAATTGCAGCCAATCTGGTAATCTTTCTATAAAACTTAGCCAATTATTTCGTAAAAACTCTACTAAAAGATTGATTTCGTACCAACCAAAGGCAAATAAACTTAAATATAAAACTAGTCCTACTGCTACATTTACTAAAATAGGGATCAAAGTATATTTCCATAAATGGGGTTGATTAATAAATAAATTAATAGCACGAAAAGGATAACTAGCACCTGGGAAAAATCCAAAACCACCTAATACTCAGATCTTGCATCTTTACCCAAAGTTACTTGTGGTGGTTAAGTAATGA
>NZ_JALKVM010000349.1:0-1218 GCF_057440575.1 Johannesbaptistia floridana | reverse complement strand
TGTAGACTTGCGTAAAAATAAGACAGTTTAAAAATTCACTAACTTTAAGCTGTTATGAAGAAATCAAAGTTTACAGAGAGCCAAATAATCAAGGCGCTCAAAGAGAACGAATCAGGCAGGTCGGTAGAAGAGATCAGCCGAGATCTGGGCATTACAAAAGGGACATTCTATACCTGGCGCAGGAAATATGGCGGGATGGAAGTCAGCCACCTCAAGCGCCTTAAAGAGCTGGAAGAGGAGAACCAAAAGCTGAAGCAGATGTACGCGGACCAGGCCCTTCAACTAAAAATGGCAAAAGATGTAATCTCAAAAAAGTGGTAAAGCCTTCCGCCAAAAGAGATGTAGTCGGATACTTGAAAAAGAAATACAATACCGGAGTCGGGAAGTGCTGTGAGTTAGTTCAGATGAGCAGGTCCAGCTGGTATTACAAGAGCAAGTTAGACGACACGCCGGTGGTTAAAAAACTTGATGAGATGGTTGAAAAATATCCCAACCGTGGATTTGAGAATTACTACTACCGGATCAGGCGTGAAGGCAAAAAATGGGCTTGGAGCAGAGTACTACGCGTATATAGAGAAATGGGCTTAGTGCGAAGGCCAAAGAAGAGGAAGAGGCTTCCAGAAGAGCTTCGCAAGCCCCTTGGACAGCCAGCCGGGCTTAATGAAGTCTGGAGCATGGACTTTATGAGCGACAGCCTGGAAGATGGCAGGACGTTTAGGGTATTGAATATCATAGACGACTACAACAGAGAGTGCTTATGCAATGAGGGTGGGGTAAGCTACCCCTCCCAGAGGGTATTAAGGCAACTGGAACTGCTGAAAAGTGAATACGGGCTGCCAAAATATATCCGTACAGACAATGGGTCGGAGTTCCGCTCAGATGAATACAAGGCCTGGTGCCTGAAAAATGGAGTGGAGCCCGTGTATACGGAGCCAGGCAAACCGATGCAGAATGGCTACGTAGAACGGTTTAACCGGACATTCCGGGAAGACATATTGGATGCTTACCTGTTTAGCTCGGTATCCCAATATAACAGGATCGCAGAAAGGTGGAATGAAGATTACAATTGGTATCATCCTCATGATTCTTTAGGCAAGAAGAGCCCGAGGGAATTTGCTTCAAGGCAAAGCGCAAGTTTGGCAGGGGCTAGCCCCTGCCAAACTTGATTGGAACTACTATTTTACAATTATTGACTGTCTTAAGAAGCATAAGTCTACA
>NZ_JALKVM010000348.1:0-6937 GCF_057440575.1 Johannesbaptistia floridana | reverse complement strand
TTCTCGTCTGTTGGCCTATTTAGTACTTTTGTATTTGCGTGCTTTGGTCTAAGTTAAAAATTGTTTCTCGTCTGTTGGCCAATTTCTGTACTTTTTTGGGAGTGCAAGATCTGAGTTTTAGCTGTCAAATAAATGAACTTTTCTTCAGGAAAATTAGTACTCTTGTTCTGGTGCAAGATATAAGTATAGCAAAGAAAGAGTTGCTTAGGACAATAAGGAAAGCCAAACCCCTTGTCCTGTAAGCCTTTACCTTCTGCCTCCTGCCTCCTGCCTTCTGCCTTCTGCTATAGCTTTTATTTGTATCTCTGAGGTATCTTTAGATAACACCTGGTTGGGTTGGTCAATTTTAATCAATGGCAAGCGAATTTGTACAAGTGTACCTTGATTAAGACCAGAACTAGATAAACTGATGTTACCTCCCATAAGTTCTAATAAGTTACGAGAAATCGCTAAACCTAAGCCAGTGCCGCCATATTTTCTAGTTGTAGAAGCATCAATCATTTCAAAAGGACGGAATAACTTATCTTGTTTTTCAGGGTCTATACCAATCCCGGTATCTTTGATATTAATTATCACTGCATCACCCTTGCCTAGGAAATCAAAATTAGATTTATGAGACAAGGTTTTTATACATTTAGGGGTTATTTGTGATTGATTATCAACCAAAATATCTAAATTAATGCCCCCTTTTTCAGTAAATTTAATAGCATTACAGATAACATTTCTTAAAACCTGCTTAAGTCGGGAGGGGTCAGCACAAACAGTTAAATTTTGATTTAATCCAGAATAGGATATATTTAAGCCTTTGTTTTCAATATTCAAACGTTCTAATTCGATGACATCCTTAACTAGTTTACTCAATTCTACTGGTTCAAGATTCACAGAAATTTTACCTGCTTCAATTCGAGAAATATCGAGAATATCATTGATTAAATTTAATAAGTCAAAAGCTGCTTTTTCAGATTGACTAAATAGTTGTTGTTTTTCTATTTCATTTTCGTACAGTTCATCTTTCAGCAATTGAAGACAGCCAATAATACCATTGAGAGGGGTTCTCAACTCATGGGAAGTAGTGGCGAGAAATTCACTCTTTAACTGACTAGCAATTTTCGCTTCTTCCCAATATTTTTCTACTTGTTTACCCCATGTCTTTAACTTCTCTATCATTTCATTTAAAGCTTGAGATAGTTGTCTGACTTCTCTAATGTAAAAATTTTGAGGAATTGGCTGACTAGACATTAAATGTTCATTGTTAAGGGCATAATCTCTTAACTTTTCTAAAGGACGTGCTAAGATATGAGCCGCTAATAGCATACCCCCCATACTGATAGTCATAATCAATACTCCCATACCCAAGAGAGTTTGCCAAATAGAATCTAGAGGTGATAAAGCATCTTCTAAAGGTGTTACCGCCAAAATAATCCATTTTTGCCCAGCTTCTTGAGTAACGGGATTAGCAATGGCGCTGTAGCCTGCTACTACTTCTATGCCATTTTTTTGTAAAGCAAAAAGATGTAGAAAATCTTCTCTTCCCGCACTAGCATTTCTGACGATATTTTGTAGTCTCTCGGCATCTGGCAGTTCATTTATATTCCGTCCTACTTGATGGGGTAGAGGATGGGCTATAATTAAATCCTGTTGATTGATAACCACGGGATAACCCAGTAATATACCAGGGTCCGGTTTTTCTTGTTTTAACAAGGCAGCTTTGACAACTAAAGCCGAGGTTAAATCACCGTCTTGATTGTAAACTGGAGTAGCTAGTAACAAGACTAGTTGATTAGTTCTACTGGCTTCTTCGTCAACAGTTGGTAAGATTTGCTCTATATAAACATTTTGAGGATTTGTGAGCATTTGTTCTTGTTTGAGAGGCCATTTATTATCTAAATTAGTTATTTTTTCTTCACCACAGGTGCTGCCTTCAACTCGAAACTCTTGTATATCAATTAATTGAACACAATCTACATGATTGGGTAAAGTTCGCTGTAATTGATACAAAAAAGGTTTATATTCTTCTTTTTGATTATTTTTTAATATAGAACTATCGCTTGCTGTAACTAAGTGAGTCCTCAATGCTTGAATAGAAATATCAATATCTTTTCCTTTTTTTATCGCACTTTCTGTTAAGTTTTGTCTCGCTGTATCTAAAAATGCTGAACGTGCTTTTCTGTAAGTTACATATATGCCTCCAAGTAATATGGGCACCGTAATTCCAAATAAACCAAGTAAAAGAATGCGACGAAAAGAAAATTGGGGAATATGTCTCATGAATATTAACTTATAAATAATTTAGTTTAACAAAATGAAGAAAATTACAACAATGGTAATTTTGGCGATGACTGCCGATGGCAAAATTGCCGATAAAAATCGCTCTCGGATTAATTTTGCCTCAAAAGCTGATAAACAGCATTTAAGAGAGCAAATTGTTCAGTTAGATGCCCTTTTGTTTGGTGCAGGAACTCTGAGAGCTTATGGTACAACTATAACGATACCTAACTCTCAATGGCAACCTATCAGTATTGTTGTTTCAGCTTCTGGGTTGATTTCTCCTGAATTGCCTTTTTTTCAACAAATTATTCCCCGTTGGTTAATAACTACCGAAGAGGGGAGCAAGTTATGGCACAACTCTGGTGATGCTTATTTTGAACGTCTAATTATTTCTCAGGGTGAAAATAAGCAAATTAATTGGCATGAAGTTTTTAGACAATTATCTGATTTGGGGATTTACAAATTAGGCATATTAGGGGGAGGGGATTTAGTGGCTAGTTTAGCAGAGGAAGACTTGTTAGATGAATTTTGGCTCACTGTTTGTCCCTTTATTTTGGGGGGTAAAGAAGCCCCAACTCCTCTAGATGGTTTGGGTTTACCTTCTCCTCAAGCTTTAGAATTATTGGAAGTTAAACAAGTAGGTCAAGAAATTTTTCTCCATTATCGAAAGCTATAGCAGTATTTGTTGACATTAGGACATAATGTGGTTCTTTTGACAGTAGGCGGTAAATTTATGAGTAAAAGAGCGATCGCTCTTTTGTCGCTCTCTTTCTCCTGATTATTTTAGCTAAATCAACTAACATAGTCATAGTGATAACTTCAAAAATTGCTATGCTCAAACAAGTTAAACCTCAATATTCTTTTAGGTGGATGGGGAAAATGGCAGAAATACCCCAACAAGCCTGGGATGCTTTAGCACTTCCTTTGTCAACACCTTTTTTAGAATGGGAATGGCTCCATAATCTTGAAACTTCGGGAAGTGCTACGCCCCGCACTGGTTGGCAACCCTCTCATTTGACAGTGTGGAAGCAACAAGAGTTGGTGGCAGCAGCACCACTATATATTAAAAGTCACAGTTACGGAGAATTTGTTTTTGACCATCAATGGGCTGATTTATCTTATCGCCTCGGAGTGCCTTACTATCCTAAGTTGTTAGGAATGTCTCCCTTTACTCCTGCCGTGGGATATCGCTTCTTAATGGCGCCAGATGTAGATGAAGCGGCAATGACTGAGTTGATGGTATCGGCAATTGACCATTTTTGTGCCCAAAATAGAATTTATGGTTGTCATTTTCTCTATGCTGAACCAAGTTGGCGATCGCAAATGGAAAATTACGGTTTTCGCGGTTGGCTACACTATAGCTATATTTGGAGTAATCAAAGTTTTACTAATTTTGATGGCTATCTACAACAATTTAACACTAATCAGCGTCGCAATATCAAAAGAGAACGCAAAGCTGTGGCTAAAGCTGGCTTAGAAATGCGTGTCTTAACTGGTGATGATATTCCCCATCATCTATTTCCTCTCATTTATCGCTTCTATAGCAGTACCTGTGATAAGTTTTGGGGAGGTAGTAAGTATTTAACTCGCCAATTCTTTGCCCAACTCTATCCTAATTATAGTCATCGTGTCGTTTTAGTCGCTGCCTATAGCGAAGATAATCCTCAAAAACCTGTGGGTATGTCTTTTTGTCTGCGCAAAGGGGAAAATCTCTACGGTCGTTATTGGGGATGTTTTCAAGAATATGATTGTTTGCATTTTGAAGCTTGTTATTATAAACCGATAGAATGGGCGATCTCCGAAGGGATTAACATGTTTGACCCAGGCGCTGGAGGTAGACATAAGCGTCGTCGTGGCTTTCCTGCTACTCCTAACCACAGTTTACACCGTTTCTACGACCAGCGTATGAGTCAAATTCTCCATAACTATATTGATGAAATCAATGAAGCAGAAGCCGAAGAAATCGCCGCGATTAATCAAGATTTACCCTACAGCAAACGGGAAATAAATATA
This sequence comes from Johannesbaptistia floridana, assembly GCF_057440575.1. NCBI lineage: Bacteria > Bacillati > Cyanobacteriota > Cyanophyceae > Chroococcales > Cyanothrichaceae > Johannesbaptistia > Johannesbaptistia floridana. Next base: position 2,656 of record NZ_JALKVM010000348.1, on the reverse strand, counting down.
TCTAATTTGAGTTAAATAGATGAACATAATTAACCAAAATCAACTGGATGGTAAAATTTTACGCATCCTAGATGCTAATTTAGACCGCGCTAGGGAAGGTATCAGAGTCATTGAAGAATGGTGTCGCTTTGGTCTTAATGATAGCCATAAGGCTGAGATATGTAAACAGATGCGCCAATCAATTGCTAGTTGGCATACTTCTCAAATCAAAATGTATCGAGATACCCCCGGAGATACTGGTACCAGTTTATCTCATCCCCAAGAAGAATATCGCGCTAATATAGACAAAGTTTTAGAAGCAAATATCGGTAGGGTACAAGAAGCTTTAAGGGTATTAGAAGAGTATGGAAAATTGTATGACTCGGATTTAGGGAAATCTGCTAAACAAATGCGCTACCAAGTCTATACTCTAGAAACTGACTTACTGAGACTAAATCGCCGTCAAAAACTCCAAGCATCTCCCCTCTATTTAGTTACTTCTCCTCAAGAGAATTTATTGTCTATTGTTGAAGCTGCCTTACAGGGAGGACTATCTTTAGTACAATATCGCGATAAACATAGTGATGACCAGATTAGATTGAAGGTGGCAACTAAACTTCGTCAACTCTGTTCCCAATATAATGCTTTATTTATTGTTAATGACCGCCTAGATTTAGCTTTAGCTGTGGAAGCTGATGGTGTACACTTAGGACAAACAGATTTTCCTATTGCCTTAGCGCGGCAAATTCTCGGCCCTCAAGCTATTGTAGGTCTCTCTACTACTAACCCCCAAGAAATGGAACGGGCGATCGCGCAAGGGGCTGACTATATAGGTGTAGGTCCAGTGTACCAAACCCCTACTAAACAGGATAAAGCCGCTACTGGTTTAGATTATGTTCGCTATGCCGTCTCTAATTCCCCTATGCCTTGGTATGCCATTGGTGGTATTGATTTGAGTAATGTTTCTGAAGTTCTTGAGGCTGGTGCGACTCGGGTAGCCGTAGTCAGGGCGATTATGGCTGCATCTGACCCTACTATGGCAACTAAGGAGTTTCTTGGTTATTTCAACTGAATACGATATAATTAGCGGTGCGTTACACTTCGTGCTTCGCACCCTACAGTATTCTTATAAGAAAAATGAGGTAATCCATATAGCATACAGCAGAAGGAAAGTTATACTCAGATCTTGCACCAAAGCCCAAAAGTTGCTGGTGGAGGTTGAGTTTTGAAGTAATGAGTAAGGAGTAATGAGTTTTGAAGTAATGAGTAATGAGTAAGAGAATTAATGCGATCGCGCTTAAAAATTGATTCTCGCCTGTTGGCCTATTTATAGCAGTAGTTCGTGTTAACAACATTTATTACTAACTTTTCCCCCCAACCCCCCTTACTAAGGGGGGCTTTTCATCATTTTTGTCAACATCTATTGGCGAGCTTGCTATAGTACTTTTTTAGGAGTGCAAGATATGAGTTTAACGAAAGTTGTCACCCCGTCAGGGGCGCAAGCCTTGCGCCCCTACATCATATTACTATTATATAGGGGGAGCAAACATGAGCGATCCTACATCTTAGGACTTTCATCAACTATGTTTCAATGTTACCTGTTCCCTGTCACTAATTATAGCAGTAGTTCGTGTTAACAACATTTATCACTAACTTTTCCCCCCAACCCCCCTTACTAAGGGGGGCTTTTCATCATTTTTGTCAACATCTATTGGCTCATTGCTATAAACAGATTTTCTTTGAGTACCAGATGATTATCGGTGCGTTACACGAATGTTAACGCACCCTACATTATTTCAGATTAAACACACTTATATTTATATTAATCATACCTGCAAATCACAGGGATAGATTTTTGACAACCAATAGTAGTAGGGGCGCTCATACTTGCGCCCTCATCTTCGGCTTGCGCCCTCATCTTCGGCTTGCGCCCTCATCTTCGGCTTGCGCCCTATCCATGAAACAAAATTAGTAGTTTGTTGATGATTATAGCACCGGGGGTAGGCGTGAGCTTCAGTTTCTTTGAGTGAATTATACCAAATCCAGTTTATAAAACCGCTTTATTTATAGCAATGAGCGTTGTACTGTTAACAATATTTATATTTACAGATCCCCCCTTCCCCCAGGGCTGTTTCGTTCTAAAATTTTTCGTAAGCTAGAAGCTAGACACCACAAAAGTTGACGCTCTTTTTAGCTATTATTAGAAAAAAGGTGATTTATTATTAGCAAAAAATCCCCTCTCCCTGCTCAGAAGCTCCCTGCTCCGGTGCTCCTCCTCACCATTTTCTTTGTCAAGAACGAAACAGCCCTGCCCCTTCCCCCCCGCAAACTCGGGGGGCTTTTCATGATAATAACTGTTAACATCTATTTGGTCATTGCTATAAATACGAGTAATTGTCGGTGCGTTACACGAATGTTAACGCACCCTACATTATTTCATATTAAGCACAATTGTATTATGTTAATCATACCTGCAAATCACAGGGATAGATTTTTGACAACCAGTAGTAGGGGCGCAAGGCTTGCGCCCATCGCAAGGCTTGCGCCCATCCCAAGGCTTGCGCCCATCCCAAGGCTTGCGCCCATCCCAAGGCTTGCGCCCATCGCAAGGCTTGCGCCCATCGCAAGGCTTGCGCCCATCCCAAGGCTTGCGCCCATCCCAAGGCTTGCGCCCATC
>NZ_JALKVM010000347.1:0-7007 GCF_057440575.1 Johannesbaptistia floridana | reverse complement strand
TGAGCAAGTTTTAGCAGTAATGAGTAAATATTTTTCAACTGTATTTAGCCCTTTAGTAGGTGTACAACCCTTTGATGGAGAAATAACTCGTTTAAAAGCATAGCTTGTGAAAAAAAGGCTCTTCGGGGAAAGTGGGCTTGAATGTAGCAATGCTACATTTAAGCCCACAATTTAATGGCGATCTACAAAGAAACTGTTCTCCTGTCAAAGTACAAGCTTGTAATCGATAATTACGATGGCTATCAGCGTACTTCTTAGATGTTTTGGACTAAAGTCCAACTACGAACCTCGCTCATAAGACTAGTCAATTAGTTAAAATATTCATAGCTAAATATAAATGTAGATAAAAAAACATTCAATTGCTATAAACTCTGATGAATGAGCCACCACAGCCTAATCCTTCCGATTCAAATGAGCGCCCTAACCTGGGGAATCGTCTTTGGCGGTTTATTAAACGTCCTTCTACAGTAGTTATTGCTGGCAGTATCTTAGCTATGGGAATAGTAGGATATACAGGAGGACGTATTTGGTTGAAGAGAAATCTCCCATCTATATTGGAAACTCAAATAAGTAATTTTATTCAACGTCCTGTAGAAGTAGGAGAAATAGAAAATCTTTCTCTAAATCGAGTCACAGTTGATTCAGTAGTTATTCCAGAAACAGCTACAGACTTAGATAGAATCAGCATAAATCAAATAGATATAAGATATAATATATTTCCTGTTATTATTGGACGTCCCCTCAAAGCAGCAGTTAAGGTAGTAGATTTACAAGCATACCTAGAAGAAGAAGCACCAGGTAAATGGATTGAATTAGAACTACCAGAAAAAGACCCAAATGCAGAACCAAGGGATTTACCCATTGGATTAGATGTTAGCTTAGATTTAGAAAATACAGATATAACCCTGCAACCACTAGCGGCAGAATCTCCCATAGAAATAGCTATTGATGGAGAAGGCCGATATCAAAACAACGATATTCACCAATTAAACTATTTATTCGATACAGAAATACTCCAAAGTCAACTTAATTTAACTGGAGAAACTGACTTCAATACTGGTGCTAGTGAAGTAAAATTAGAAAGCGATCCGATCAAACTTGCTCCTCTACTTACTCTAATTCCTAACAATCCAATAGAATTAAATACCGGAACATTTGAAGCTGATTTAAACGCTCAAATTGCTCCTCTAGAACAGATTGAGCAAACTGAAGGTCAAGGAAGAATTAGCCTTGACAACCTGCAAGGACAATTCAAAAATACTCAAGCCCCAATCACCGCTGATGCCCTAATTATCTGGGAAGCACAGAGTTTGATTGTACAACAGGCAGTAGTTGCCCTCGGCGAACTCCAAGGACAACTCCAAGGAGAAATTGATTGGGAACAAGGCTATCAACTAGTATTAAATGTAGATAACATAGACCTAGCTCGACTCCCTCTTAATTTCGGTGTACAATTACCTGTACCTCTTGCTGGTCAACTGTTTTCAGAAATTACTGTAACTGGAGAAATAAAAGATCCTCAAATTCGAGGCTACCTCAACAGTAACACTCCCATAGAAATTGATAAACTTGAACTTTCGAGTCTCAGTAGTAACTTTCAAGCCAATCTCAGTCAAATCCAATTAGAACAACTTGAAATCATTCCTGAGGCAGGAGGCATAATTGAAATTGATGCTGTAGTAGACACTCAAAACAGTACTGATTGGCAAAAAATGCCTGTGCAAGGTAACCTAACCACTGACCTTCCCATCCCTGAACTAATTGCTCCCTACTATTCCTTGAATGAGAAATTCGTACCGAAGCAGTTAAGTAGCTTAGGTATTATTCAAGGAACCCTTGGCAACCCCGAAGGAAAAGTTCAATGGGAATTAGAACGGGGAGAAAGTGAAATTGCAGGAACTGGGGAAATCTTACTAAAAGATAATATAGTTAATGTCTATAATACTAATTTAAACTTGGGAAGTGGTAATCTTAGTCTTGAGGCAATCACTAATATCAACAAGCAAACCTGGTCAGCTCAAGTAAATAGTAACAATATTATTATTAGCGAATTAGTGCCCCCCAATCTACTACCTCAACAAATAGTTCAAGAAATAATTGTTGATCAAGTATCAGCTAATTTTAACGGAAATTATAATTTAGAAGCAATAGATGAATGGGAAGGTGAAGCTGTAGCTGATGTAAACATCAATCAATCAGGGGGAATAAATCTAGTCGCGCAACTGCAACAGGGTTTACTTGATAGTCAAATAGCAATGAATGAACTGTTGCTGCAACCAGAAATAGAAGTAAGAAGAGTACAAGCAGACCTATCAATACCAGTAAATAGCATAATTGAGTGGCGATCGCAACAAGATTTAAGTGAACTGACGGCAGTAATAAATGCCCAAGTAGAACTCCCGGAACAAGGAATCATCGAAACAGACATTGATCTTGCAGACAACCAGTGGCAAAGCCAATTACAAGCCAGCCAAGTACAAATAGTACCTGTAAGTGAAAGCTTAGGTATATCCCTACCAGAAGACCTGAATTTAGAACCCCTTAGCGCTCAGATTCAAGCAAATGGAGACATACGTCCCCTACTTGTTTCTACTCCAAGATTACCAATAAACCTTAATCAAGGACAAATTCAACTAGGGGAAACAAATGTTAACACTAATGGCAACATCGAACTATCCCTAGCAAACCAACAACTAGAAATAGAACAGGTTAACTTGGATATTGATAGCAATCTTAACCTAGACCAAATACCAACAGAGGTTATTTTAACAGCAGTTAACTTACCCAGTTTTGTTAAACCAACCAGTTTAGACTTAAGCGGTCAAGCTATCTTCGATGGACAACTACAAGGAGAAAAACTCCTAAGTCAACCTTTAGAACCGGGAAATTTGAATCTAGTAGGAGAACTAGTACTGAATCAATTTAGCTTCAATCAACGACAATTTGACCCACAATTAAGAGGTCCTGTGATTATAGATGCTGGTTCGATAATTAATATTGACTTACAGGGAGAAGAAGATGTGGTGGCATTTGAGGCTGTACCTTGTGAGTTAGAAAATTGTCTCTTACCCTATTTACCAGAGAGTTACGCCCTACGCCAAGGAGACGGAGATGAGGCCATTATAGTATCAGGAACCAGAGAAGGAACACAACTGGTTAATCGCATTTCTTATTTTCCCATTAGTGTTTTACAATTAGAACCAGGAAAAGATTTTAACTTACCAGGAGTTTTAAGCGGTGCAGTAAGTTCAGATGTGGTAGTAGATTTAAATAACTTGGCTACCAATGGAAATCTACAAATAGATGAACTAGGCTTAGGTTACCTAAAAACAAAAATATTAACAGCAGAATTTGACTATAGCCCAGAAACAGCCATAGCTCAAATAAGTAACAGTAGCTTGCAATTCAAAAACACAGAGTATAATCTCCAAGGGGCGGTAAATTTAGAAACTGAGGAAATTGAAGGGAAATTAGATCTTAATCAAAACGAAATTGCTGATATTTTTGAAACTCTACAATGGTCTAACATCAATGATGTTCTACGCTTAATATCTCCTCCGGTGGAACAACCGGCCACGTCAATTTTAGCAGAGTCAGTGGGTAAACCCCAAGCACCTCTATCAGAACAAATCAATCTTTTGTGGTCAACAGCTCAAAAAGTGGGCAACAATAATCAAACAACAAAGGCAGGCGGCTCACCCCTAGAACTAGACATACGAGGTGAATACGAAGGAGAAGTGATAGTAGACGGAACCCTAAGTCAACCAGAAGTAGACGTTGACTTTTTAGCAGAAGATTGGCAATGGCGCACCAAACCAGAAACATTTGATGTGATAGAGGGTTTAGGATTGATTCAAGAGTCTTCAGAGGTGATTCCTATTGATTTGATTAAATTAGACGCACAATTGCGTTCTGGGGTGGTTAATGTAGAACCTTTGCTAGTGCAAGTATCTGGAACAGAGTTTCAGCTAAATGGTGATTTTTCCCTTGAGGAAGAAAAGGGAGAATTTAATCTGAATAATTTATCTCTAGATTTGATTAATCAGTTTGTCTCCTTGCCTGTAGATGCCACAGGCACAATCAATGTGGCAGGAACAGTAAGCGGTAGTTTGAAAAATCCAGAAGTTTTAGGAACCATAGAAGTAGTCAATACAACATGGAGTGGTAAACCTTTGTTGGAATCTCTACAAGGTGAATTTGCTTATCAAGAACATATAGGAACATTCCAAACTACTTTTCCTGAATCAATAGACGTAGCAGCAAGTGTCCCCTCACCCTTAGGGGAAGAAGCTCAAGGTGTAGCTGAGTTAGATGTGAAAATAACCCGGGAAGTATTTTATCTATTAGAGGTGTTAACTCAAGGACAGTTGATTTGGCAGTCTGGAGAAGGTGAAATAGATTTAACAGCCCGTTTGCCTTTGGATTGGTCAGAGTCTCTAGATACAACGGAGTTAATCCGCGCTTTGAGAGTTAATGGTTTGATTACTCTCGAAAATAGCGTGATTGAAAATCCCCTACTAGACGCTGAATTAGCACTGAATGGAGAGGTGGCTTTAGAACAGCAGCGCATTAGAATTGATAACTTAAGGGGTGAATTAGCTGAAAGTCAACTATTAGTAACTGGTGTTTTTCCCGTAATTACAGCGATTGAATCTGGAGATCGTGAATTTTCTACCCCTCTGAAAATTCAAATTCAAGAAGGAAGAATCGATCTAGAAACTCTCTATCAAGGAGATATAAATGGAGAAGTACTCCTCACAGGCACCGCCTTAGCGCCAGTGATTGGTGGCGAAGTTCTTTTATCTAATGGTAGAGTTCATGTACCTCAAGCTGGAGAAGAAAGTGGTACAGAAGACTCGGCGATCGCCCAACAGTGGCTAGGAACTCCCGAGTCAACCGAACCTGCTATTCCTATTACCCTCCAAAATTTTGTTGTCAACACAGAAAATCTTGATTTAGAACAATTTTCCCTCTATAAATTTAATTTCGGTGGCCAATTAGTTCTCAATGGAGAGTTAACTCAAATACAAGAATTAGACGGTGATGGTCAGATTACTCTCAATAGAGGCGAAATCGTCTTTTTTAACACTAAGTTCTTTTTAGCACCTCGCTACAACAACACCATAACCTTTAGACCCCGACAGGGTGTACTTAATCCTAACTTAGATATTCAAATGCAAACTTCTGTAGCTGAAGCCCCAGACCAAGGACGAGCATCTTCTAGTGCTAATGAGGTGAGAGATGATTTATTTCGTCTTAGAAGTAATAGTGTTATAGTAACTATCTCTGTCGATGGTAATGCTAATCAAATTATCCCCAGTTTAGGTAGAAATCCCGTCACTGCTTGTAACTTACGTTCTTTAGATCAACCAACTATTCCTAATAAGATATATTCACCCCAAGAATTAGAACAACTACAAACTTGTGTTCAGGTTACTGCCCTCGCTGATGCTGATCAATCTAATGGAGATTTATTAAATTCTCCTGCTGTCTCAGTTAGCAGTGAACCTAGTAAACCTAATAGCGAAATTATTGAGTTACTAGCCGGTCAATTATTGGGAGTTGCTGAACAGCTAGAAAATGCTACAGGAATAGAACTACTCCAGCTTGGTGCTGACCAATTCGTAATTGGGCCTCTATTTCGTGATACTCTTTTTGGTTTTGAGCAATTTGTTAATAGAGCAGGACGTAGAATTGGTTTACAGGATTTACGAGCTTATCCTGTGTTAGAAACAGTTTATAGCATCGCTAATGATTCTTCTGTGAGAATATCCTACGATTACTTTTTCAATGAAGGACAAGTAAGATATCAACGTAGTTTTTAACTTGAGTAGTTTTTAACTTGACATATTTTGATTTAAATAATTAACTAAAGCATTGAGCCCTAATATGTAACTTTGAGGCCCAAAACCACTAATTTGCCCAATCGCCACAGGCGCTATATAGGAATGATGACGGAACGATTCTCGCCTATAGATATTGCTTAAATGTACCTCTACCGTAGGTATATTTACTCCCGATATAGCATCTCTAATTCCTATACTAGTATGAGTATAAGCTCCCGGGTTCATCAAAATTCCCTGATGCTTATTCATCGCTTGATGTATCGTATCTATAATTACCCCTTCATGATTAGACTGCAAACAGAATATATCTACTTGCAGCCTTTGAGCTTCCTGCTCTAAGTTATGGTTTATTTGATTTAAACTTAGTGACCCGTAGATACCAGGTTCCCTTAGTCCTAACAAATTTAAATTGGGACCATGTATTACAAGAATGCTAACTTGATTAGAATCTTGATTAGACAAGTGCAGCCCTTATGATAATCTCAGTTTTTATGATTTTAGTTTGGTTTTGGTCTGATTTTACTCTGGTTTTGGTTTGGTTTTACTATCTTTTACGGATATAGGGCTCTTCTACAGGTATAGGAATCATTTCTGATTCTGGGCTAGATTGAGGACCTAAAAGGTTTTCTATTATTTGTTGAGCTATTTCTTTTAGCTTTTCCACAAGTTTTTCTATATGTTTCATTAAACAGATGGCTCCTTTAACAATTGTGCCGAATCTTATTAGCTTCTTATCTCAATTTTAACTAACCTCCTCTAGTTTGAAAAGTCTAGTTTTTTAAAATTTCAATACTGAGGCCACAAATAAGGTAACAATAGGTCTTTGTTAGTTTATTTGTAATCTTATGGTTACAGCTAAAGGTGAGTATTTTATTAAGATAACTTTACAATAACACAGTTTAGTGAAATTTGTCTAGGGCTGCTATTTTGTATAACTATATGCTTATTAAGTTATGCTATAGGATAATATCATGTCCGTTTAATTATAGCAGTAGTTCGTGTTAACAACATTGATCACTAATGATCCCCCCTTCCCCCCCTTACCAAGGGGGGCTTTATAAGGAACTCTAAAACCCTTGTATAGCTCCGGGAGAGGGGGAGAGGGGGAGAGGGGGAGAGGGGGAGAGGGGGAGCTTTCGGAGAGGGGGAGAGGGGGAGAGG
>NZ_JALKVM010000346.1:0-1255 GCF_057440575.1 Johannesbaptistia floridana | reverse complement strand
AGGGCTCCCCCCGGTAGGGCTTGCACCCAACGGCCCGGCTACGTGACGTGCCGGATTCTAAATTTACCATTTTCGTTTCATTTCACAAATGCTAGCGCAGGCAGCAAAAGGCAAACTTGGCGAAGCCTGGCTTTTGATGCCTGCGCGGGTTTTTCCATCTCTATTTTTCTCTCGAAGATTTTTACCGGCATGGCATGTAGCCTCTGTTAGGCACAGGCATTTAATTCATATCTTTTACTCGGGCATATCCCAAATCCTCTAAATCATGTGCCCCTTTTGTCAAAATTGTTCTCCCATTCTTCAGGACATAAATTTTATTGCATACCTCCAAAACATCTCTGAACATATGGTCTGTCATTACTATCCCTTTATTCTTTTTTTCTCTATCTATCAACCTTTTTAGCGATACTACATGAATTGGCATTATTTGTGAAAATGGTTCATCTAATAAACAAAACTTTGTCTTCGAAGTCAATATGGAAAAAATTTCAATTATCCGTCTTTGACCTGACGATAAATCTATCATCTTTGATTTGTAATTCTTTTTAAAATCGGGGAAACTCAATATTAAATCGTCAAAATCAACTTCAAAATCTCTTAACAACCTTTTGACCGTCAGAAATTTCGGCGTAAAATTACTCTGTGGTAAGTATCTAATTCTTTCAGGTGACCGCTTTGTGCCAATCAATGTCTTCTCATTTAATCTTACAGTTTGTGAAGCAGCTATTAATTCCCCAAAGATTATCTTGAAAATACATGATTTGCCAGCTCCATTTCTTCCTAATAAACCAACTACTTCTCCTGTCTCACACTTCAAATAAACATCTTGGAGAACTCTCTTAGAGTCAAATTCCAGTACTACACTACCTATTTCTAGTTTGTCGTTCATCTGATCTTAAAAGTTACTATTATTATCGTAATGAACACCAGAAAATCAAACATTACTGTTACTGTCCATAGATTTAAACTTGAAATACCTAGGTTCTTGTAATAGTAAAATTTGTCTCTTTTCCTATCTGTTACGAGGTAATATATTACTCCAAAAGTCAACAGCTTGAACCAAAATACAATATTGAAAGTACCAATTCCCCATCTGTAAATTATGCTTGAACATACAATGGTTATCATTGAACTGAAAATCACAAATGATCTGTAGAATGTCAGATATAACAGTAATTTATTCATCTTTATTCTTGATAATACATCTTCTTCTTCTATTCATTTTCATTTGCTTGTGCCTAACGGCCCGGCTACG
>NZ_JALKVM010000345.1:0-1260 GCF_057440575.1 Johannesbaptistia floridana | reverse complement strand
GTAATCTTTCACTATTATATCATTGCTAAACAATAGTTGGTCTATATTTTCTCTAGTAGCGCACTAAACGACTTATAGCATTTTTCGGACTCATGAGGTTGTACCTAACTCTCGGAGCCTCGGTGCAAAGCTGCCTCTGGGAGCCTCGAAAAGGATAACCTCTGTACCTCACCAGTATGAGAATTGCTATATCATCAAGGGGTAAAACACAGTAATTATGTCTCAATTATCCCTTTGTCCCTAATTGTCAACCGACTAAAAATTACCCATTATGGCTATTTAGCTAAGCAAATGAGCAACTTTTAGCAGTAATGAGTAGATATTTTTCAACTGTATTTAGCCCTGTAGGTTGGGTTGAGGTAACGAAACCCAACAATCTAACTCGTTGTCTCCGACTGGTTACTACCTCTTGAGAAAGACTTACTTTTTCACCCGTACCCTAAATAGACCTGGCTACCAAGTTTCATCTTTCCGCCCTCATGGAGACTCTCGCTAAACCTCTCATCAGGTTAGCGATGAGAGGAAATGAGGGACCATTATTATGTTGCATAGTTATATCCATCCGCCTTGTGAATAGGTTTACAGTATTTGTGGCTAATACCTTGAACTGTTTGATTTGTCTTCTAGATAATAGAGCCTCTTTAATTTGTAACCCGCGATGATTAAGCTCGGCTGCCCAAATTAAATTATTGCCCGACAAAAGAGCTAAGCCCGTAGTACGGCTACCTGGATCTAACTTTAGCTGAAAATTATTGTTTGTGTGTAATGGTTTTTCCTCCTTAAGAATAATCGTAAATGGGTACCGTTTAAAAACGCTTGCTTTCCCTTGATTGAGTAACTTTCTAGCTCTAGCAGGGTGGCTTGGATTTAATGGTTTTTTGTGAGAATCTAAGACAAAAACTCGCATGAGTTTAACTCCTATTTCTAGGGTAAAGGTCGCCTCGTCAATGTTTTTAAAGTTTGTCAAGTTAACAGCACTTCTTTATCCCAAATACAGATGTTTAACCCCCTTCGGGCGAGGCAGAAGGCAGGGGGCAAGAGAGGCAGGAGGGAAGATTTTTAGTTAAAGTAAAGCCTTTGTGCCTCGCCTAATCGGGTTGAAGTCCCCCAGCAAATCGAAGACTTTGGTGGTCTGCGGTTAGATGTGGGTTAAAATCCCTATCTATGCCAACCTCCAGCAAAGCTGCCTTTCAACTCCTGCCTCCGTTTAACTGTTAACCACAGAAGCTACAAACTGGCGAGGTATTTGTAGGTGTGATG